>JALWRO010000192.1 GCA_027080605.1 Campylobacterales bacterium | reverse complement strand
GTACAAGTATGTATGCCCAGCCTAGCAGCATATTGTGTGCAAATCCTTCACGACCGTTCATAACAAGATAGATTACGATGTAAAAAATAGGCATGGAAAGCAGAAAACTGTCGGTAATAAACGCTTTAAGTTTGTCTGTGATCGAGGCAAACTGATATTTCGGTTTATTCTCTTTTTTCTCTTGTCGTCCGGGTTGCGGCGGAATTTTATTTTGTTTAACATCTCTCCAGCGCATCGGTTACCTTAAGATTCGCGGCAGGGTAATACCTGTCTGTGACTGGTATTTTCCTTTTTTGTCGGCGTAGGTCACTTCACACGGTTCATCACCTTCGAAAAAAAGTACCTGTGCGATACCTTCGTTGGCATATATTTTTGCCGGCAGAGGGGTTGTATTGGAAATTTCAATAGTAATATGCCCTTCGAATCCCGGTTCAAAAGGGGTAACATTGACGATGATGCCGCAACGCGCATAGGTGCTTTTTCCCAGACAGATTGCCAGTACATTGTCCGGCATACGAAAATACTCCACGGTGCGTGCCAGTGCAAACGAATTAGGCGGGATAATCGCAATATCGGACTGAATATCGATGACGTTGGCTTCGTCGAAGTTCTTCGGATCGACGACAGTTGAGTTGACGTTGGTGAATATTTTGAATTCTTTGCCGACACGTATGTCGTATCCGTAGCTACTTAAGCCGTAGCTGATCACATCTTTGCCTATCTGTTCTTCACAAAAAGGGTCGATCATTTTTTCATTCAGTGATTTTTCACGTATCCATTTATCGGATTTTAATCCCATGTGTCCTGCTTTGTATTGAGTATTGTATTGGTTCATTATAACATAGCAATATTTAGCCAAAGAAGCGAACTTGGTCATCTCCTAAACATTTTTACGTTATTATTACGCAAATATTGAGGAGATTTTTATGAAACATAATGAAATTAAAGAATTAATATCTATATTTGATGAAAGTGATTTAACAAAGTTAAAAATAAATGATAAAGAGTTTTCCATTACCCTTGAAAAAGGTACACTGGTAACCGCTGTTAGTACATCGGCTCCTGCCGCAGTTCCGGCAACCGAACCGGCACAAACTGCAGTATCTGTAAATGCTGCATCAGAAGCTGTTTCAGAGAGTAACGCCATCACAATAGACTCTCCAATGGTTGGAACCTTTTATGTCGCTCCGAGTCCCGGAGCACCGGCATTTGTCAAAGCGGGTGACAAAGTTTCCAAAGGGCAGACGATCGGTATTGTCGAAGCGATGAAAATCATGAATGAAATCGAAGCTGAGTTTGACTGTGTGATCAAAAAGAGACTGGTTGAAGACGGTCAGCCGGTAGAGTACGGCACGCCGCTGTTTGAAGTGGAGAAGCTCTAATGGCTATTGAAAAAATTTTGATTGCCAACAGGGGAGAAATAGCCCTGCGTGCAATACGTACGATCAAAGAGATGGGAAAGCAGGCGATTGCTGTCTATTCTCAGGCAGATAAAGATGCGCTCTATCTGCAATATGCCGACGCTTCTATCTGCATAGGTAAAGACCGTTCCGATCAGAGTTATCTCAATATTCCAGCCATTATTTCGGCGGCGGAAGTAAGCGGTTGTGATGCCATTTTCCCCGGTTACGGTTTTTTAAGTGAAAATCAGGATTTTGTTGAAATTTGTAAATACCATGATATCAAGTTTATTGGTCCCGATGTGAAAGTAATGCAGTTGATGAGCGACAAATCCAAAGCCAAAGATGTCATGAAAAAGGCTGGTGTGCCGGTCATTCCCGGCAGTGATGGTGCGATTGAAACGGTCGACGAGGCAAGAAAGCTTGCCAATGAGATGGGATATCCTGTGATCGTCAAAGCGGCAGCCGGCGGCGGTGGACGCGGTATGCGTAAAATAGAGAATGAAGAGGAAGTGGAAAACGCTTTTCTTGCCGCCTCTTCCGAAGCATTGAGCGCTTTTGGCGACGGTACGATGTATATGGAAAAGTTCATCGAAAATCCCCGCCATGTCGAAGTACAGGTTTTGGCGGATCAACATGGAAATGTCGTGCATCTGGGCGAGCGTGACTGTTCACTGCAGCGAAGACACCAGAAATTGATCGAAGAGTCCCCTGCCCTCGTCCTCAACGACGAGCGCCGTAAAGCACTTCATGAAGCTGCAGTCAAAGCAACTGAGTTTATCAAGTATGAGAATGCCGGAACGTTTGAGTTCCTGGTCGATAAACACGGTGATTTTTATTTTATGGAGATGAATACCCGCCTTCAGGTGGAACACCCTGTCAGTGAAATGGTGAGTGGTGTGGATATTATCGAGTGGATGATTCGGGTTGCGGAGGGTGAAGAACTCTTTTCTCAGGAGAGTGTCAATTTTCACGGACATGCGATCGAGTGCCGTATTACCGCGGAAGATCCTGTAAAATTCATCCCAAGCCCCGGGAAAATTACCAAATGGATTATACCGGGTGGCAGAAATGTGCGTGTTGATTCCCATGCATATCAGGGATATGTCGTACCGCAATATTACGACTCTATGATCGGTAAATTGATTGTTCATGAAGATACCCGTGACCGTGCTATCGCCAAGATGAAAGAAGCGTTGCGTGAATTTCAGGTAGAAGGCATCAAAACGGTTATCGACTTTCACAAAGAGATGATGGACAATCCCGATTTTAAAAGCAATAACTTCGACACCAACTATCTTTCATGAATAAAATCATACTGGTTCGCCACGGCGAACCGGATGTGAAAACAGGTGAAAAAATCAGCGGAGCTGAAATACCCTCTTTTTTAAATCGCTATAACGATGCACCGCTGAAACCAAACTCCCTGCCCTCTTCCAGACTGATTTTTCTTTCAACCAATGCAACTATTGTTTGCAGTGATTTGAAACGCTCGCACTGTTCCGCACAAAGATGCAATGTTTCGCCTGATATTGCAGATGCACTTTTTTCTGAATCGATACCGCCTCATTTTCAAAACAATCTTCTCAGACTGAAACCGACAACATGGCTGCTGCTTTCGCGTTTGTTGTGGCTAATGGGATTTTCACTGCACGGTGAATCTTTTAAAAGTGCAAAAAAGCGGGCAACGGATGCGGTGGATATATTACTTCATGAAGTGAAAAGAAGGGATGTGTTGCTTTTTGGTCACGGACTGTTTAATATTTTAATTGCCAAAGAGTTGCGGAAAAGAGGGTATAACGGTCCAAAAGTTCCTGCACGGAACTTTTGGGAGTATGGTGTGTATAAAAAAATTACCGAATGATATCGCAGCGTATATCGCTGTTTTGGATCGATATTTTATCTTCCTGGGTGTAAGCGCGTATATTATTTTTCTTATCGTCGAAAAATATTTTAATCCGTACCGTACCTTCACGTGTTGACGGGCAGTAGTTGATACGGTAGAAACTGCTGTTGTAGAGTATGTAATTGTATGTCTGACTGAAAGCGCTTTCGATATTCTCTTCAGAAGCTTCAAAGTGACGTTCCTGACCGCTGATCTCGATAAGTGTTTTATTGTCCGCGTTGCCTATGCCGATGGTATAGTACTGGATATTTTTTTTCAGAGATTTGAGCATATCTTTTTTGCTGACGAGATCGGCAAGATCGCGACCGTCGGTAAAGATGACTACAGCACCAAGTTTGAAGGTTTCCGGATTTTCACACCCCACCCAGCTACATACGCGCTCCCCGCTCTGTTTGACAGCACCGTAGAGATTGGTAGAGTTGTCATAGCCTTTCAGATACTGTTCGACAAAGCCGGTATCTTTGAGTCTGTCTATCGCCTGATTGAGTATATCGATGTTGGCGGTAGGGTACTCGGTTTGTCTGGTCAGCGGCATAATCTCTTTTTTGGCGTTGAAGTAGTATATGGAGATCTTAAAATTTCCGTTGGTGATAATATTGTTAACAAAAGCGTGTGCCGCACGAATGAGCTGGTTGCAGGTTGAACCTTCAGTACTGCATCCTGCATCGATGATCGACCCGGAGAGATCGAGCAGTAGCATTACGTCACTTTCAACTTCGTTGTTGCTTTTCTCGATACCGATGACACTCTCCTCTTTGTGTTTGTTATTTTCAAAGAGTGTGTAGTACTGTGCATTTTCGAGTGCATCGTTTTGCGCATAGATGACAGGTTTGTTCACAGTTCTGACAACTGTCTGGTAGTGTCCGTCTCCCGGAATGTCACCGGCAACGAAGTGGCTTTTTTCTACGGTGACAAATTTCAGATTTCCGCTGGATTTTGTGGATGTTCCGGAGTTCAGATCTGCAGTTCTTCCGCATCCGCCGATCCCCAGTAGAAGCAATGTGAAAAAAAGTGTTTTGAACATGGGTATCCTTTAGGGTTTTCTGAGTACTTTGATGTCTGCTTCAGATTTTTTCTTTTCAAAATAGGCAATCAGATTTGCCTGTTCCTGATCTTTCATAATCCTCATGAAGATATTTTGTTTAACTTGATCATAGGGTGCCGTGACCGCTTTGCCTTTACTTTGTACAAAGAACATTGCCGCCTGATTTTTCCCAAGATTGACGATAGGGGTAAATGTTTTGACAGGAGTTTGCAGAAGCAGTTGCACAAGCTGAGGATTTGTTTTGGTGGGGTCAACTGTTTTGGGTGTGATTTTGACATTTGGCAGCATCAGCATCGGCTGCATTTTGATCGCCTGTAACGCTCTCGGATCATTAGAGAGGTACTCCTGGATTTTGATTTTTCCCGGTATCGTAAACTCTTTTTGATGTTTTTTGTAATATTCCCGCATCTCTTCGTCGGTCGGTTTTTTGAGCTTTCCGGCAAGAATCTTCTGGTACAGCTTCTCTTTTCTAATCTGTTTTGCAATATCTTTTTTCAGGGATGCAAGTGTTTTCCCCTCTTTTTGCAGCGCTGCGCGAAACTGCTCGGGTGTCATATGG
>JALWRO010000191.1 GCA_027080605.1 Campylobacterales bacterium | reverse complement strand
GAAAGAGTGGAAAAAGTGGTAAATCTGGTAAATAACCACAAATGAATCTTTAATCCTTCATACCGGATATTGCAATTTATATGCAATATCCGGAATATATGCTATCTGCTCTTTTTAAATCCTTTATCACCATATCTAAGATAGAATATCTCTCGGTGTGGTGATATCATGACAATATAAAGGATTATACAAATATTGAAAACAGTTCATTACTTATTAATACTTCTCTTATATATCTTTACTACTCCTCTTTTGGCAATTGATTCAATTATTTCATTGGAACGACATATCACACTCTCCAACAACGATGCGGAAGAGCATATCGACGGCAGAATGGATATTTCAAGCAGTGATCTCGAAATGAGCTGGGAAGAGGATGTGCAAACCGTAGGATTGCGTTTTCAAAATATCACAATCCCCAGGGGAGCAATAGTCAAAAAAGCGTGGATTCAATTCGAAACCGATGAGCCTTCTGATATTGAAACAAAACTCAACATTTATGTTCAGGAAAATCCCAATCCACCACTCTTTTTCAATACCCCGTTCAATATCACTTCTCGTAAACGATCAAAACAGCATGTCGTCTGGAAGCCCGCCCCGTGGCGTAGTATCGGTGAAAAAGGTCCGGCACAGTGCACACCCGATCTAAGTACTCTGATTGCACACCTGATTAATCTACGGGGGTGGGAATCCGGTCACAGCATTGTTTTTATCATTAACGGTTCAGGTAAGCGGGTTGCCAAAGCCTTTACCGATAATCAAAAAAGTTCGATTGCCGCAACACCGATACTGCATGTCCTCTATACAACACAAAATATGCAAAAAGAGACAAGTCACCGTACGCAAAAGATTTTACCATCATCCTATATTTCCAAACTGCGTATCAATGAGGTACTTGCTGCAAACAGTACAACCGACTGGGATCCGGACAGGAAAAGCTTCTCCGACTGGATAGAACTTTACAACGAAAGTAATCAAACAATCGATCTCTCCGGATTTTATCTCAGTGACAACACACATACACCCAAAAAATGGCAATTCCCCACCAATGTCACACTACCCGCACACGGATATCTGCGTCTGTGGGCAGACGGAATTGACGGTAAGCTTAAAGCGTTGCATACCAACTTCAAACTGAGACAAAAAGCAGGAATTATCATTCTCAGTGATACCAAAGCACGGTTAATCGACAAACTAATCTACCCAAAACTTCCCGCGGATATTTCATTTGGTATTTTTCATAACCAAAAAGGTTTCATGATGCCCACTCCCAATAAGCCCAATACCTCTGTACGCACCAAAGCAAAACAGACCAAAACACCTGAGTTTTTAAAACCGAGCGGTATGTACCGCAAAACAGTTGAAATTGCCTTACATCATCAAAAGGGAGCATCAATCTACTTTACCCTCGACGGTTCGAACCCAACACCTGAATCTCATAAATATACCAAACCGTTCAAACTCTATGAAACCGCTGTCGTACGCGCGATGGCTATAGAAAAGGGTAAATTCCCCAGCCCAGTGACAATGCACACTTATCTGATCGATGAAAATATCACTTTGCCGATTGTCTCGATCGGTATCGATCCCAAATATCTCTACGATACCGATATCGGTATTGTCAAGCACTATGACAAACACTGGATCAGAAAAGCATCGGTTGAGTATCTCAAAAACGGTAAAGCACAGTTTAGAGCAAACATCGGACTTAAAATCAGCGGCAACCACACCCGGGACTATCCGCAAAAATCGTTCGCTCTCTTTTTCAAAAAACGGTTCGGTTCCAAAACTCTGCACTATCCACTCTTCGAGGATAAACCGCAAATAAAAAAAATCAAAAGTTTCACGCTGCGAAACTCCGGTACATACTGGGGTCATTCACTCATTTCCGAAGGCATTTCACACCGTATTGTGATGCATCAAATGGATATCGATGCGCAATCTTATCAGCCGTCAATCCTCTTCTTAAACGGTCTCTATCAGGGGATTTACAATATCCGGGAGCGCATGAATGAAGCATATATTCGTACGAACCATCATGTCAAAGGGAAGATAGATCTCATAGAGCATGATGAAACATTCGATACAATCAAGTCAGGAAACATCGATACCTGGTATACGCTACTTGATCAATTACGCACATCTGACATATCTAAAAAAGAAAATTACGCGCATGTCACAGCACAACTCGACCTTGATGAATTCATCAACCATTGTATCATCGAGAGCTATTTCGGGAACAGCTCTATCCAGCACAACGTAAAACACTGGCGCCTGCAAAAACCCGGCAGCAAATGGCGTACACTGCTATTTGATCTTGACCGCGGCTTTGATTTGGCGACTGACCCTGTATTGGGATATCTGATGGATCAAAGTACTACCAATATTCCTTTTACTGCGCTGATACAAAACCATACATTTCGCCATAGATTTCTAAGTCAGTATTTTACCCATCTTAACACTACATTTCAGCCAAAGCGTGTTGAATACTTCATTGACAGTGCAGCACAAAAAATTGCACCGGAAATTGCACGCCATTTTCATAAATGGACGCACGATTATGAAAATACACCTGTCTCCCCACAAACCTGGAAACAAGATATCAAAGCACTGCACCGTTTTGCACAACAAAGAGAGAGAATTGTGCGACAAAAACTGAGACAAACTTTTGCACTCAAAGGGGCACCGTTGCTAAATATTGACAAGAAAGGTGACGGTAGTATTAAAATTGACGGCGTTACAATCAAAAAAGAGTTTTCCGGAAGCTATTTTGACGGTGCAGATGTAACACTTAAAGCCCTGCCTTCACGGGGATGCCGTTTTGACAAATGGTCAGACGGTGAAACAGATACAATTCGCCACCTCACACTCACCAAAGATCAAAACATTACTGCAATATTTCGTTGCAAATAGCGACTATTTAATCGAAATCTTCAGCGGGTGCAGATAAAGAATACTGCTAAGTATCATCACCGCACCTGCCATTTCGATATACTCTTCCGTCGCACGCATCAAATGAATGACTGCACGATGTTTCATACGCAAAAAATCCATCAACCAGCTAAGATCCGTATCGAGACCTTCATAATAATCAAGCCCGACAGCAATCGCATAGCAAAGATATCCTGCAAAAAGCAGTACAATACACCACTTACACCCTGCCTCTTTGAACTGCCACACAAGAAATAGAAAAATCAATCCCCCGACAACCGCAAAAAACGGATCGAAGAATACTTGCCAATAGTAGCTGACAAATCCTCCTTTTAAAAAAGCATCTCCAAAGTAAGACCCAAGATATTCATGAATCTGCAGTGCATCATCAAATCCCATATAGAGAAAAAATATTCCTGTCGCCAGCCAGCCGAATTTTCGGTGCTCCTGGTAGAGCAGCAGAGCCGTTATTCCCGTCAGAAAATCGATACAAAAGGAGAAAAATGTCGGCAGGTTCGTTTCGTATGTAATATTGATATATTCGTCATAAAATTCATAAAAATATTTATTAGTCGACACATAGTCAAAATAGGAACCCAGATCAAGCAGATAAAATCCCAGTGCTATTGCCGAAAAAATCCAAAATGTCTTTTTTGATGTAAGTGTGAACTCCATATCCAGCCTTTATTTATTTAGTCTACTCTTCGCATTCTCGATTGGCTCATCATGACAAAAAAACTCTTTGGATCACATGTTTTGAGTATTTTTTGATAATAGTATCGTGCACCGTGTGTACTCTTTGCAAAGCCCATTTGCCCTTTTCGCAAAAACTCCGCCAGTTTATACATACTGTAACAGTCACCATGATCGGCGGCAAATTTCAGCGCTCTTTTTGCCAATGCGACATATGCTTTATAGCGCATCCCCGTATCGCGTTCACCGATCTTGATCAGTGTGGCATCGGGCACTTTGGAGCGATAGTCGATACGGCCGATCAGAAATTTCGCCAGCTTCGCCGCCGCGAGCGGATTACCTTTTTCGAGACTCTTTTTGAAGTGTGCGACCATACGTGGATAGTTTTTGGTCTTTCGGGTGATCGACTTGACGTTACGATTGACGCTGTCGGCAACCTCATCGCACTTGGCATAGGGGCAGTTTTTGATTGTTTTGGTAATTGTTGAGGTGCCGATCTTGCCTTCCATGTACGCCATCGCCCGCTGATAGTCGGGATCATTTTGCCATTTGTCCGCATGTAACGGTGTCAAGAGAGCAATTCCAGTGACCAGAAACATCATCCAGAATCTCCCCTGAAAACGAAACATCTGTGAAACGATGCCAGGATTTTTGCTATTCTCCTGCCAAATTACCCAGCCGATATGCAGCACGACAAAAAGTCCCATTCCCCATGCCAGCACGTAGTGCAGGGAGCGTGAAAACTGCTGCATCTCTGCCGGAATATCGACATAGATGCGTACAAAAAGCGGCAATCCGCTCACAAAAAGGAGTGCAATCAAACCAAACGTCATGAAGTTCAAAAACCTGTGCACATTTTTTCTACTCAGAAAAAGCACAAAACGTAACAGTACCAGTGTAAAAAATGCCATACCCGTCCAAAAGTGAATCGCCCAGGTTGCCCGGCGCTCGAGTCTGGCAACAAAAAGTTGATCGGCGGGTGGGATTTGCACATCGATAGCAGGCAGCGAGTAGGAGAAGCTCTGCATGATCGCCTCTTTGGAAAAGAGCACATTGGTGGCAACAGCGGTACAGACCAGTATCAGAAAAGCAAGAAAAATCAACCAGTGGAGGATTTTGGAAGAAACACGCATTTTTTACAATCCTTTGACAAAGATACGGTTGACGTACGGCATCGGATAGGGAAGTTTCACGAATCGCCGGGTTCCATCCATTTCAATGATAACCCCCTCGATCGCACACTTGCGTATCGTCTCGTCATTCATCGCGAAGCCGTCATAGACGGTAC
>JALWRO010000190.1 GCA_027080605.1 Campylobacterales bacterium | reverse complement strand
TACGCAGATTTTTCAGTTTGTCGATATCCTGGAGATAGCTTTCGATCAACTCTTTTTTCTCCTGCAGCTGCTTTTCGAGTGTTACCGTTTTTCATCGTTTGCGGCAACAATGTCTCTTAACTCTCTGAGATTATCAAGTTCGGCAGAGAGTTTTGTAATCTCATCTTTCACTTCTGAAATCTGGGAATCGGCGGTAGCAAATTTCTCTTTATATGCTTCCTTCTGCTCTTCAAGAGAGGTGATCTGCTGCATTAAAGAGGCTTCCTCGTCCCGGAGTTCATGAAGTCTGTTGTTTTTTGTTTCATAAAAATCATGTACTTTGTGGTATTTAGCCTGATCCTGTTTCTCTTTTTCGAGTGTCTGTGTGTAAATATAAGCCGACTTTTTCTCCTCTTCCGCGAGGGATGTGAGCTTCTCTTCATATTTGCGTTTGTAAGCACCTTTGCGCATAAAATGTGCAATGAAAAACCCAATCAGAAAAGCAAAGACAAAAAGGATTATAATCATCTGCATCTGTTCACTCATCGTTAGCCTCCTTGCTGATCTCTATTTCTACCCGTCGGTTCTCTTTCGCATACGGATTGTCGCTTATCGGTCTCTCCTCACCGTATCCGATTGCTTCGAGTGTCGGAACATTGATATGGTGTTCTATGAGATAATCACGTACTTTCTCGGCTCTTTTTCTACTTAACAGCTTGTTATAGGCAGCCGATCCGCTGGCATCGGTGTGACCGGAAATACGTAGCTTTGCAATCTCTTCTGTGTTTTTGTTGACAAGGTCGATGATTTTGTCAAGTATCTTTTTACTGTCGAGTGTCAGTTCGTTACTGTTGTGTTTAAAGTAGATCGGATGGGTTTTCAGCAGGGTGTTGATATTTGACTGCATTTGCTGTATTTGCTTTTGTTGTACATCTTCCAGTGTCTCCTGCGGTTGTATTTTAGGAGTTACCGGTTCCGGTTTTTCTACTTGAAGAGGTTGTATTTCTATTTTGGATGTTTCCGGTGACTGTGCTTCTTTTGAGGTATTGGTTTCATGAAGCGCCTCTTCGGAAGGAGTTGCAACTGTCGTTTCCGGTGGAGGGGTAACTGTAAAGTTTTGGTTTATTGTAAAGCCTTCATCTTTAAACCCTGAAAGTAGTTTGGTGAAAGCATCTTTTTGCGCAGTATCCGCAAAAGTGCCGCCGGCAGTAACGGTCTGTCGCTCTATCTTGACAGAGGCATCCTGAACATGATGCTCACGCATAAAATCGATAAGCGGGAAAATCTGCTTTTTCCACGACGCTGCTTCGACATCGTCTTCAAAATGGAGTGATTTCGTACACAGAGGTGCTTTGCAATAATTTTCCACTTTTTCCGTAAAGTTGCCTTCCTGATCCGCTGCGGCAGTGGTAAGTTCTATCATCTCCGCAGGAGTGTTTGTGTAACTGAATGAGGGTTTCTCCAAAGCCACCGCTTCATCAATAGGCTTTGTCTCTTCCGGCGTTTTTACAGGAGGTGTATCTTGCGGTTGTGGTTCGACAGCTTGCTGTGCTGTTTCAGTCGTGTGGGCGACAGGCGGAGGAGTGAGAAGATCTTTGTTCTTTTGTATACAGCTCCAGGCGATAAAAGTGCCGATGAGTGTACCGAGCAGTAGTATCAGTTTGCTTAACATGAATCGCTCCTGTTTTTAAACTCCTTTTGATTGGCAAAGAGTTTTTTCATTAAAAAACATGATACTCTATCACGGTTGTTTTTACGCTGAAAAAAAGAGTGATCATCACTCGATCCCAAAGCGTTTTGCTCTGTATTTGAAGATGTGTCCGTTATCATCTGCAAAATAGATATAACCGTTTTGGTCAAAGGTAATACCCTCCTGTGCAAATTTGGGCACTTTGGCAGAAAAGTCCCGTTTGCGGGTTGTCAGATTGTAACGGTAGATTTTGTCATTGGTATCGCTGACCAGGTAGAGTCCGTTTTTGGTGTACGCAAGTCCGGCGATATCTTTGATTCGCGGATCGATGATGGAGAGAATAGGTGTTTTTTTACGGGTAAGATCTTTGACCGTGACAATGACCGAAGGATCTTCATGAGGATAAAAATGGTGTGACTGGTTGGCAAGATAGACATTTCCGGAAGGATCGACGGTAATACCTTCAAGTCCGTACTCTTTGTCTTTGACGAGGATTTTTCTGTCATGAAAAGAGCGTTTGACCGAGATCTCTTTTTGCACGTGCAGTGTTTTGGCATCGATAATCAAAATATTGTCATTACCTTCGTCTACGCCCAGCAGACGGTCGTTTTTGGGGTCGCAGGCGATGCCTTCGAGATCATATTTTCCAATATCTCTTTTGTGTAAAATTTTGCCCTCTGTTGAGAGTTCGTACACTCTGCCCCGGTCACTGACCGCAAAAAGGGTATCTGTTTTGGCATAGTAGCAGATGCCGGAAGCTTCCGGAATTTTGGCAATGATATGGTCTTTTTTCCGATCTTTGCCGCAGGCTGTGAAAAACAGCAAAGAGAGAAGCAGAAGCAGTTTCATACTATTTCCTTTTTCATGAACTCTTGTATAGATTGTTCCAACATAGCATATACTTTATGAAAGCCCTCAAAACCGTTGAAGAACCAGGGGTCGGGAATATCCGCACCGTTGAGATTGCCGTAATCACCGATAAGGTAGATATTTTTAAATCCTAAATCTTGTAAATCCTGATAGTTTTGCCTGTCCATCGCCACGATATGAGAAAAACCGGTATCGTTATAGTGAATTTGACGCGCGCGAAGATTTTGGATATCGACACCGTTCATATGCGCTACTTTGACAGAGTTTTCACAGGGCGTTTCTCCGACATGCCAGTGTCCGGTACCTGCCGAATCGATTTTAACAGCAAGTTGATAATCGTCTGCAATTTTTCGGGCGATACCTTCCGCCAGCGGTGAGCGGCAGATATTCCCGAGGCAGACAAAGAGAATTGACTTCATGACGTATCCTTTTGCTTTTTTTGGTATAATAGTAAAAAAAAGTTATAAAAGTAACATAGGATACCTTAAGCATGAAAGAAAAAGTCGCGCAAATTCTGGGAAAGCCGATTGACCACTGCCAGCTGATTACACAAAGCAGCTCCACGGCGCTCTACAACTGTGATCATAAAATTGTCGCCAAAGTGGCTGTGGAGCCGTTTTTGGTGGAGAGTGAAGAGCTGATGTATGAGTATCTTCATGATAACACAACATTGCCGATCCCCAAAATATACAAGCGGGAGGGGGAAATATTGCTGAGCGAGTTTATTCCGCACGATGAACTCGACCAGCTCGATGCCGAAGCTGATGCGGCGATGCATCTGGCAAATCTGCACCGGATCAGTTGGGAGTATGGTTTCGGATTTGTAGACGATACCGTGATTGGTCCCTATGTACAGCACAATCCACAGTACGATTCGTGGATAGAGTTTTTCAAACGCGAACGTTTGCTGGATTTCGGTACCAAAGCGTTTACGGAAGAGCAGTTGCCCGAAGAGACTTATGTTCGGCTGATCGCGCTTTGTGACGAGTTGGACAAATATCTTATCGAACCCAAACACTCCTCTTTGCTGCACGGAGATGTCTGGAGCGGCAATGTTTTGATTCACCGGGGAGAGGTGGCGGCGTTTATCGATCCGGCGCTTTATTACGGGCATCATGAAGTGGATCTGGCGTTCATCATGATGTTCAATACCTTTGGTGACCGTTTTTTTGAACACTACCGAAAACTCTATCCGATTGAAGATGACTTTGTGGAAGTGCGGGCGGATATTTACAACCTCTATCCCTATCTGGTGCATCTGCGGGCTTTTGGAGAGGGGTATTTACCTTATATCGAGCGTATATTGACAAAATATGGATATTGAAAACCTGCAAACACCGCTTTATGTGATGGAAGAGGAGAAGCTGAAGAAGAATCTTCAGTTGCTTGATTTCGTGCAAAAACGAAGCGGTGCGAAGATTTTACTGGCACTGAAAGGATTTGCCTTCAGCGGGGCGATGGATATGGTGGCGAAATACCTCCACGGTTGCTGTGCCAGCGGACTTCATGAAGCGAAATATGCTGCTGAAAAAGTGGGCAGAGAGGTGCATACGTACGCACCGGCGTTCAAAGAGGATGAGATTGATGAAATTATCTCGCTGAGTCACCATCTGGTGTTTAACTCCTTCGCGCAGTGGCAAAAGTATAAAGAGAAAGCCCTTGGGAAAGTGTCATGCGGGTTGCGTATTAACCCTGAAGTCTCCGCTTCTCCGACAGATATGTACAATCCGTGTGCTGCCTACAGTCGTCTGGGGATTACGAAAGAGGCTTTTCATGAAGCGTTTTTAGAAGGAATCGAAGGATTGCATTTTCATGCGCTTTGTGAACAGGGCGCAGATGAACTGGAAAGTGTTTTGGCAGGTTTTGAAGCGAAGTTCGGCAAATATATTTCCCGTATGCAGTGGATCAATTTCGGAGGAGGGCATCATATTACCAAAGAGGGGTACGATGTCGAAAAACTGATCAGTCTGATACGTGATTTTAAAGAGAGATACGGTGTCGAAGTCTATCTCGAACCCGGCGAAGCAGTGGGGTGGCAGACGGGGGTGCTGGTCGCCACTGTGCTCGATATTGTCTACAACGGTATGGATATCGCCATCCTCGACACTTCTGCCGAAGCCCATATGCCCGATACTATCCTCATGCCTTATCGTGCAGAGGTGCGGGGTGCTGGAAAAGCAGGGGAGAAAGCACATACGTACCGTCTTGCCGGAAATACTTGCCTGGCGGGGGATATTATGGGTGACTACTCTTTTGACAAACCGCTTCAGGTGGGGGATAAGATTATTTTTGAAGATCAGATTCACTATACCATTGTCAAAAATACGACTTTTAACGGTATCAAACTCCCGGATCTTGCCATCATGAAAAAGGACGGTACTATTGAAGTGGTGCGGGAGTTTGGATATGACGCATATGAGAGAAGAAATTAACAGATGAAAAAATTTCCCGAAACATTTCCTGTGCTGAAAACCGAGCGGCTGATTCTGCGAAGTATTGAAGACTCCGATATTACGCGTCTGGCGGAACTTGCCAATGATCCTGATATCTCCAGAGGACTCTCCTCTATGCCGTATCCCTATACACTGGATACGGCAAAAGAGTGGGTTATCAAATGTCGGCAGGATTATCTCGACAATGAAGTTTTGCATATGGTGATTTCCGATAAATCAGATAAAGTATTTATGGGGATGGTTGATCTGGATATGTGCCATGCACACAACCATGCGACTGCCGGTTACTGGATTGCCAAACCTTACTGGTCACAGGGGTATGTTCCCGAGGCACTGCGTGCAGTGATGCAGTTTGCTTTTGAATCTCTGGAAGTGCACCGTATCAATGCTGTCCATCTTCATACCAATCCTGCATCAGGGCGAGTGCTTCAAAAAGTGGGTATGTTACATGAAGGGATCAGACGACAACATTTTCTCAAAAACGGCTACTATTATGATTTACACGACTGGGGTATATTGCGGGAGGAGTTTTTGGAATTAATGATAACCGAAAACTCCTGATCTTTTACTCAACTTTCACACTTTCTGCCAGTTTGGAATAGTCGTAAATTCTGCTGTCATACATCGCTTCGCAAAAGGTGGACGGCATTTGACACGTCCCTTTTTCGGTAACACGAATGGGTGTGTAAAAAGTGGTGATGTTTGGCGCTTTTTGGGTCAGTTTACGATTCTTGTTGTAAAAGTGTGATCCCTCCGGAAGGTCGATAAACGTGAGCAGGCGGTCATCGCGTATATCCTGGTAGGCTGGGTTGAAATTTTGGCTGTTTTGTACCGCTTTGGGTCGTACAGTTTGGTCGAGTCGTTCGTTTTTGATCTCAAAACATGCCGGTATTCGCTGCACCACGACGATATTGTCGAGCTTGTTTATATTGGTCAGCGTCACTTTCTCATAGAGCAGATCTCCCTGTTTTAAATGGGTTAAATTGACGCTTTTCCCTTCTTTGGTGACAAAGGCTGTTTGAATTGTCAGCGGCTTCTTCTTTTTCTTTTCATGAAGATTGACGGACCGGGGCAGATAGCCTGAGACTTCCACAGCGTAGTTGAGCAGTTTGCCTTTGGGATTGATGGTAATGGTATCGCTTGTCAGGGTATCAAAAAAGGTACCCGGTTTGGAAAGCTCTTTGGTTTTTCCGTTATAGGTGACGACCGTGTCGATATTTCCGGCTGATTCGTTTTGGTAATAGGCTGAGACGGCTCTGAGGACAAATGCCTTTTCCTGTGTGGAGCGCAATGTATCAAAATGTGCGGCTGTCTTTTCAAGCAGCGCAAACGCTTTTTTGTCTTTCCCGAAAAGTTTCAGATGCAGGTAAAGGGCAAAGGCGAGGTCTCTGGCTCTGGAGTAGAAGTCTCCGCCGCGATGCCGGTAATTCGGCAGTGTGGAGAGGTTGAACTTTTGAATTTTTTGGTTCAGTGTCTGTAACACGGTTCGCATATGGCATTTTTTCGCGACTGCCGCCATCATATAGAGCGAGAGGATATTTTTGTCATTGTAGATACGGTTGTCGTAAAGTGCATTACAGACGCTGTCGGGAAGGCGGTCTTCTTCGGAGAGTATCCATGCGGCATAAAGACGGTCTAAATTACTGTATTTGATATGCTCGTAACTTCGTCCCTGTTCGGCGATTTCATGAAGGGCAGTGTAGATTTTTCCACTAACGGTCTGTGGTACGTCGAAGCCTTCTTTTTTGAGGGTGAGCAGCAGATCGGATGCATAGAGAGAGGCGTAAGGGTTAACTTCGCCGTAGGGTTTCCAGTAAGCGAAGTCGCCGTTTTCACGTTGCAGGTTTGCCAGTTTTCGGATACCTTCATAAATAAAACGTTTGCGATCATTTAGCAACGCTTTTGCGTAATCACTCTGATCGTTTTGCAAAACAGATTTCATGTAAAAGAGTGCCATCAGTCGTGAAGCGGTCTGTTCCGTACAGCCGTAAGGGTAGCGGATGAGGTCGTCAAGTGTGTTGCCCAGTTGCGCCAGATAGGTTTTGGCAAGGGTGATTTTCACTTTGGTACCCTCTTTGGAGAAATAGACTTTGGGAATATGCAGTGTAACGCTTTTTTTGCTCTCTCCCCGATAAACTTTGCTCTGAAGAGTGTTGGCGGTATAGACCGGCAGCTCCACCTTGTGCAGGAAGCTTTTTTGTCCGGTTTCGGCAGTGATATTGACCTCTCCTTTTTCAGGGAAGAGGGCAGTGAGTACGGCGGTGATAACTTTGGAAGTTTTGGGTTGCAGCGAAACAGTCTGCGGCAAATGCGTCAGTGAAACACCTTTGGAGGTACTGCTTTTCAGCGTCACGGTCTGCGCTTTTTGCGTCGTATTGAAAAGACGCAGCGGAATCTCTATGTGATCGCCGGAGAGTATAAATCGCGGGTATGCGGGTTTAAGAACGATGTCATCGCGTACCGTCAGATCGGCAGAAGCTGCACCGATGCGGTCGCGTGTCAGGGCGATTGCCGTTACTTTGGCATTGCCGTTGAACTGCGGAATGGTCAAATCCACCGTGGCAAACCCATTAGCATCGGTTTTGATCAGCCCTGACCAGTACATGAAGGGTTTTACGCGTTTCGCAGCATTCTTGGGTGCGAGGTGTTTTCTTGCCATAACAGCCTCAAGCTCATCTCCTGCGCCAAATTCCAGCAGTTTTCCGCTGGTCTGATAGTGCATCAGTCGGTCGTAGAGGTCGTAAAGTACAACGTGCTGCGGTGGGGTGCGTGTAAAAAAGTCAAACGGACGGGGCGGCTTTTGCCCGATAATCTGCAATATCCCTTCATCTGCCACAGAGACGATCAGATAAGCCTCTTCGTCGCAATTGACAGAGATGGTAACGGTTTCATGGGAGTGTGCAACCTTTGGCGTCTCTACGGTGAGGTTGAGTTTGTGTACCGAGCGGTCTGCTTTGATAAACTTCTCTCCCCACGCACGGTAGGGGATAAGCGTAGCGGGTTTTGCACTGTCTCTGACAACGGTCGCGCTCAGATAGAGACCTTCTCCAAGCGGAAAATCAAGCGGTATATCGAGTGATGCCGTACCCTGTTTCATCATGATTACTTTATGAAAAACAACTTTCTCTCCCTCCAGTGTGACAAGCACTCTTCCCTGAAGAATGGGCGATTTGAGTTTGACTTGCAGCGTATCGTTTCGGGAATAGGGGATATCGTCTGTCTCTATCTGTACTTTGCCGATCTCTTTTGTCGGGGAGATGTTTTCATAGTCCCAGCCGCGTACGCTAAACTGTTCCGATGCGCGGTGTCCTGTTAACAGATCCGCCACTTCGAGAATATAATCTCCTCCGGCATCCATCTTTCGGGTGATTGTCTCCCCGGCGGTGACTTGAAAACGGGCGATTTCCGTCAACTCTTTTTCCCATTTGTAAAAACCTCTCTCGTCGTAAAAGTAGTGCCATACAATCTTTTTGAGGCTTGCCTGAAGGGTGCGCTTGAGGGTTTTGCCGGTTTTGGGATCGAGCAGGAGTGTATGGGCTTTGAGTGTTTCTCCGGTTTCCAGTGTCGGGGTGAGAATCTTCAGCCCCGCCATCTGTGCATAAGAGTAAATAGTGATGTTTTTATACGCTGAAACTTCTTTCCCGTCGTCAAAAAGTGTCATTTTGATTTGACCGTTCAGGATGGAGGGGACATATTGATCGGGTTTGGTCGGAAAGTAAAAAGTTGCTTCGCCGTTTTGGTCGAGGGTCAGTTCATGAACTCTGTCGATATAGGTGGTTTTGTTCTCCTGCTCTTTGGTCATATCGATAAAACTGTACCCTTGATAGTTTTTGGGTGTGTAGGCTTTGGATACAGCGGTAAGTGATGCTTCCACACTGAGTCCTGTGGCAGGTGCGCCGAAGAGATAGCGGCTTTTGATGTGACCGGTGACGGGTTCGTGTCGGTAAAAGTCATTTTTATCGGTAAAAATCTCTGTTTTGATCTGTTGCGGCAGAAAGCTTTCGACAAAAAAGTGTTTGGTGCCCAGCACGTGTTTTCCCAGCTTCACTTCAACGGTATAACGACCGGTTTTGTATGATTCGGGAATATCGAGAGTGAGAACGATAGTGCCCAGATCATCGCAGGTTTGCGCCGCTTTGTAGATCGTGGTGAAGTCAGGTGCGCTGATGTGAATTTGAACAGGGAGGTTTTGTGCACTGTGGTACATCTTGTCTTTGAGGACAATAAACATCTTCGCATCGCTTCCGGGGCGGATGATTTCACTTTGCAGGTAGATCCACGCTTTGTATTTGTCAGCGATAGACGCTTTTTGCAGTATTTTTGCCTTGTTTTTCGGAGTGTTCAATACGAGAAAATTGCGATCATCCGCTGTTTGGACAACCACACTTGCCGGATTTTTGAGCGCCAGATCTTTTTGGGAGATAATGCAGATACCGTCACTGTCACTCTCTCCCGATGCCAACAGGGCGTTTTTGTCGGAGAAAATCTCTACTTTGGCATGGGCAACGGGTTGGGTGGTGCTCAGGCTTGCCAGTGAGACAAATGCCTGATCTTTGCTGATTTTTGCGGTAATACCGATGTCGCTGAGATAGACAATCTTTTCGACGGTATGTTTGCCAAAGCGCATTACGATGCGGAAGATGCCGCTTTTGTAGCGTTTTGTCAGGCTTTTGAGTGAAAAGCGGTGTTTAACAAAGCGGTTTTTTTGATTGGTAAGGGTGAGTTTTTTGGAGAAAACTTCGGTTGCCGCTTTGACCACTTTTTTGGTATCGCCTTTCTGAAAGTTGATAAAGTAGCGGTAGTTGAAATCCGGAATCTTCTGGACAATCATCGTCACGGTATCGAGATTGACACTCTCAAAACCGATCTCTCCGCTGGAAGAGAGGTAGGGCTTTTTCTCTTCAAAATGCAGTGCGCTTTTGCGGTCTCCCATGGTAACTTGAAAGTGAATATCTTTTCGCAGCTGATATTCGTAACTGTCTTTCAGCCCTTTTTTGAGCGTAATCCGATAGCTGTGCTGCGGTTTGAAGTCGGCGATAATATCGACATAGGTCTGGCTTTTGTCATGAAGATGGTGTGCTTTTCGCTCCTCATAGGGTATATACCGGACATCGGTCAGCGAAAATTGTGCAATGCCGTCAATTTTTACAAAGGGTTTGAGCGGATTTTCATCTTTGTAAAAATAGCCCGGGAAATAGAAGCGCACACCCAGCCTCCCGTCAGGCAGGGCAATGTAGCGCGGTTTGTCAAAGAGTGCCATCGCTTTACGTTTGGTATCGAGCTTGTAGGCAGGCGCTTCTTCCGCAAAGGTGTTTCGGTAACTTTTGTCAAGTATTTTCCCGGTGCTGCTTTTCAGCCCTCTTTTTAAAACCGCTTCGATAGTTTCACCGGAAATCGGTTCGGTGATTTTGGCAAGACAGACGCGCTTTTGGTTATCACAAGTGAGTTGGTAATGCAAGGCGGTTTTGGCAAGTTTTTGCTTTTTGTAGAGAAAAAGATTTTTTTGGAGGGAGTTTTGGTCGATGCCGTCGTTAAATTCCAGCCGGACGATACCCTCTTTGAAAAAACGCATCTCATTGAGTCTGAAAGGCTCTGTCTCAAAAGTGACACCCTGGTTATGTGTGTCGTGAAAAAAGAGTGGATCGGGTTTACAGGTGTATTTTGTGGAAGCGTGCAGTGGAGTGTTCGGGTAGAGTTTGAGTTTGTCGGTGTTGGTAAATGCAAATGCACCTTCGAGTCCGTGGTCGCATTTTAGGAGTGGTTTGTAGGTAAAACTTCCTATTTTATTTTGTGCAAATACCGGTTTGGAGAAATGAAAGGAGATCGACTCCGCATCTGTAGAGATTTTACCTTTTTGTTCGAGGGAAAGGTGTATGTTTTCAGCACCGGAGAGAGAAGTGAAAAAGAGCAGTAAAAGTGTAAAAAGATGTGCTTTCATGAGAAACTCCTTTAACGGTGCGCTTGTAGTATTATATCCAATTTTTTACTCCTCTTTCAGCACCACTTCATGAAGTGTCAGTTTCGCTTCTTTGTTCAGACAGCCGATTTCATGAAGACCGGGTGTAAGATAGCGGTAGAGGGGTTGACCGGATTTCGCGTAGATTGGTTTTTGTGTATCTATAAACCATTGAATAGTTTGGTTTTTGTCAAATGTATAGCAGTTCAATTTGATCTTTTTCAGAAACTTCGGCAGGAGGGGATTAAGCGTGATAGTAGCGTGGTTTGCAGGGGTGGTGATGACGGGGTTGTATTGTTTCCAGTGTGTGTAGCAGCGGTTGGTGCGAAGATCTTCGAGGGAGGTGATTTCTCCGGATGTGATGAGTTGCGCGATGGTTTCCGGACGGATAATATCGCAGGGCAGGGCGGGGGTGATGCCCTGGATCAGAAAGTCATCGGTGTAGTTGCGGCAGGTTTGTCGGCGAATGGCATCGACACACCGTTTTTGTTTACGGATAGTGTTCGGTTTTTGAAACCAGCTGAGTTTATGTTGGGCATTGAGATGTTCGAAAATATCCAGTACCACTTCGGAGGCGGCACGAAGTCCGGTGAGATTTTTGGTTTTTTGACCGCTGAAGTTTCCGAACCAGACGCTGACGGTATATTCCGGTGTATAGCCGACGGTAAGCAAATCTTTGGAAGATGCGGAGGTACCTGTTTTGAAAGAGATTTTGGGTATGTCTCTGGTGGCATCCCAGTAGCCGCCGAGTCTGGTGCGGGTGACATCGCTGAGGATATCGCTGACAAGCCATGCGGCTTCTTTGGAAAAGAGACGGATTTCTTTGGCGCTTTTGTTCTTCATGAGGAAAATGGGTTCTTTTTTGACGCCCCCGTTTGCCAGAGCCGTGTAAAGCAGAGTCAAATCCATCAGCGATATGCCGAAACCGCCCAGTGCCAGGGCATCGCCGTAGTAGGCTTTGGGATGGTCGATGGAAGTGATTTCAGCGCTTTTGAGCAGTTCGTAAAGAGAGGCATCTTTGAGAATATGGTTGAGTGCGATGGCGGGGATGTTGAGTGAGTTTTGCAAAGCCTCTTTCGCACTGATTTTTCCGGTAAATTTTTTATGGAAGTTTTGCGGTGTGTATCCTTGCAGATAGAGACCGGTATCGAAAAGCTCCTGATTTGGGGTGATAAATCCTTTGTCGAGCGCACGTGCGTAGATGAAAGGTTTGAGCGTGGAGCCGGGGCTTCGGATCATTGTGATACCGTTGTTTTGCCCCTGTGCCGCTGCGTCAAAGAAGTTTGCCGATCCGACATAAGCGAGAATGTGCATTGTCTTGTTGTCCAGAATCAGGGCGGCGGCATTGTGCAGGTGGGCGTTTTTCAGTTTTTCGATCTGACTGCGCAGTCGATTCAGGGTAAAGCGCTGGAGGTTCAGGTCGAGTGTGGTGTATATTTTGGATTGGTCAGACTGGATTTGATCGGTAAAATGGGGTGCGTGGAAAGGCGCCGGAATGCGTCTGGCGGTAATGTTTTCATGAAGCGCACGAATTGTCTGATCTTTATTTATGACATTTTGCGTGTAGAGTTTCTGGATGATTTTATCTCGATATATATTCAAATGTTTGCGATGTGTGGGTCTGTTCGCATTTGGATTTTTGGGTATAGAGGTGAGCAGAGCAATTTGTGAAATAGTAAGTTCATGAAGCGGTTTGTGAAAGTAAAAGAGTGCAGCGCTTTTGACACCCTCGATGTTTCCTCCGTAGGGAGCGAGGTTGAAGTAATAGGTGAGAATCTCTTTTTTGGTGAAATGGTATTCCAGTTGCAGGGCATTGAACATTTCGGTAAGTTTACTGGCAAGTGTTCGCGGACGATGGTACATCATACGTGCTACTTGCATTGTGAGTGTCGAAGCGCCGATTACCCTTTGACGGGTGGCATTGTGATAGATGGCTCTGACAATGGAAAAGGGGTTGATACCGAAGTGGTAGTAAAAATATTTATCTTCAAAAGCGACGACACTTTTTTGTAGTAAGGGAGGGATTTCACCGGAAGTTGCGGGGAAACGCCAGTAGCCGTCACTGCTGAGTTTATACCGCAGCACTTTTTTGTTTCGGTCGTAGAATATCTGTGAAGCGGGTTTGGAAACCCTTTGCAGGTCGAGCGGGAAAAGGAAATCGAACAGCAAAAAGAGTGTGAAGAGTATCGCAAGTGCGGCGATGGAAAGGAAAACGGTTTTTTTCAGACGGCTCTTCTTTTGCATAACGCTATTTTACCCGGATTTTGGCAAATGGTAAAATAGCGTCAGATGTGTCGGTGGAGTGTCTACTTTTTGCTTTTTGCGTTTCTGACGCAGCGTACGTTGTAGTCTCTGCGCAGCGGGTAGGATTCGATCTCTCCGTAACTAAATGAGATAACCCACGCCTCTTTGGGATTGGCGGCATTGGGTGTGGATGTCCAGAATCTTTCACTGATGCGCATATTGAAACCGTTTTTGAGTGCCGGCCGGTCGGTTTTGAGATCGAGGATGGTTGCCAGTTCCTTGAGTGTGGGCAGACGCCAGTTGGTATAGCCGTCTACTGTAAGAGTTTCACAGTGTTTTTTGGCTTCTTCAAAAGAGAACTCCTGTTGCATTTGCTGGTTGTCCTGCCAGATCAGCCCTGTTTTGTCGTCCAGTTTGGAAGATGCCGCCGGCAGTAGTGTTGCAGAGAGGAGGATTCCTGTGATAATACGTTTCATTTTGTCTCCTTTTTGTCTTTTGGCATATCTTTGACGCAGCGTACGGCATGGTTGGTAGTTTTGTAGCTGTAGTATGTTTCACCGGTATGGAAGTCAATGGTCCAGGCTCTGGATTTATTGGCAGCAAAGGGCGTTGCTGACCAGTAGCTGTTTTCATTCAGGAAGGTAAATGCCGGATTGATCGGGATTTTACGGTGATAGTCGGTGATTGAAAAAAGCTCTTTAAAAGTAGGAAGTCTCCAGTGGGTGATGCCTTCGAGGTCGAGATCGTCGCAAAATGCCACTGCGTCATCCCAGTCTTCGGAACTTTTTTCAGAGGAAAAGTCATCTTGCCAGTAAAGATGGTGTTGCTTGTCGATAACGATAGTACCGTTGTGTTTTTCATACGCCAGTGCGTTTGAAAAAAGACCGCATGTCAGGAGTAACGGGAGGATATAGTTGCGCATATAATACCTTTTTTGATTGTATTATAACAAAAATTTATCTATTTTGAAAGGGGAGTCAGAGCGAAGCGCAGTAAAAACTGCACTTCATGAAGGATTACATTTTATATTTGGCTTCGATACCCATCAGTTTCAGTCCGGTGCGGAGAGTAACTGCGACCATGGCGGAGAGTTTGAGGAGTTTCTCTTCGTTTTTGGTGCCGACAATCTTGTGTTTGTTGTAAAACTGGTGATAGAGCGCAGCGAGTGATTTGAGATAGTCGGTCAGTTTTTGCAGCTGACGTGATTCAAACGCATCTTCGAGTACTTCAGGCAGAAGCAGGGCGGAAAAGAGCAGGTTTTGTGCATCTTCGTCCAGATCTTCCAGTTTTGTTTGTACCACTTCATGAGGATTTTTCCCCGCTTTTTCAAACACCTGGTTGATGCGCGCGTGCGCATACTGGATGTAGTAGATCGGGTTTGAGCTGTCCTCTGTTTTGAGCATATCGACGTCAAATTCCAGATGGGTGTCACTCTTTTTGGTCAGGAAGATAAAGCGCAGCGCCTCAGCGCCGACCTCTTCGACGACATCGCTCATGAGAATAAAGTTACCGGCACGTTTGCTCATTTTGTACGGTTCGCCGCCTTTGAGAAGTGCAACCATCTGGGAGAGGATCACTTCCAGTTTTTCGGGGTTGTATCCCAGAAATTCCACTGCCGCTTTGACACGGGCGATGTATCCGTGGTGGTCGGCACCCCAGATGTTGATGTAGTGGTTGTATCCTCTTTCAAATTTTTCATTGTGATAGATGATATCTCCGGCAAGGTAGGTCGGTCTGCCGTCTTCACGGACGATGACGCGGTCTTTCTCATCCCCTTTTTCACTGGACTTGAGCCATACTTTGCCATCTTTTTCATAAACGGCATCGTTGGCTTTGAGTTTGTCAAAAGTCTCTTCCCACTTTTCAAACAGGGCTTTTTCACTGACAAAAGTGTCAAATGTGATATTCGCATCGGCGAGATTTTGTCGGATGAGGTCGAGCATCTGCTCTTTGCCCCAGTCACTGAGCATATCGATACTGTTTTCATCGTTGAATATTTCGGCGCCGAATTTTTCTTTTGCCGTTTCTGCCAGATCGTAGATATACTCACCGCGGTAAAACTCTTCCGGCCAGTTTACTTCCAGGTCTGTAAATTTGTCGCGACCGGCGAGGAAGATGGAGAGTCCAAGCAGGCGTATCTGGTTTCCGGCATCGTTGACGTAGTATTCGGCGGTGATGTCATAGCCAAGATGTTTGCCTATTTTGTAGAGCGTATCACCGAAAACCGCACCTCTGGCATGACCGATATGTAGCGGTCCGGTGGGGTTTGCGCTGACGTATTCCAGCAGTATCGTTCCGCTTTTCTCCCCTTTGGCAAAGGCTTCTTCGTTGAGGATCGCTTCGGTGGCTTTGGTGTCTAAAAAGGCATCGCTCAGTTTGAAGTTCAGATACCCTTTGAGTGCATCGACTTTGGTGAAAATCTCTTCATCTTCAAACTTTTCTGCCAGTTCCTCGGCAATGATCATCGGAGATTTACGATGTACTTTGGCGAGTGAAAAAGCGGCTGGTGTTGCATAATGCCCGAAAGAGAGATCTTTGGGTTTCTCGAGGGCAAAATCGCCTTCGAGATGTTTTTGGATGGTGTTAAGAACACTTTTTTTCAAGCTTTTGTGTCCTTATGCTTTGGTTGACGTTTCAGTTTTTTTCTCTGAAGCGACTTCTTCTTTACCTTCGATTTTATCAGTTTTTGTCTCTGCTATTTCATCTTCATTCATAGCTTTTTTGAAGTTTTTGATACCGCTTCCAAGACCTTTTGCAAGTTCAGGTATTTTTTTACCTCCGAAAAGCAAAAGCACAATCAGTGCGATAACCAAAAGTTCCATTCCACTAGGCATTCCCATATGTTTTCCTTTATATTATTTTACTATGATATAACGTACACAGGCACGTATACACGTATAAATGTAAGAGGCATTATAGCACATCTTGTTAAATCTTCTCTACCAGTCCGCGGTAAAAGCGCTTATTTCCTCCTCTGAGGGTTTTAGCCAGGCTGTTTTGACAATGCAGCGCAGGGTATGCAGCGCTGTGTTGAAATCGTCGTTGATGAGAAGATACTCATACTCGTCGATGCGTGCCATCTCTTTTTTTGCATTATGCAAACGGGTGGCGATTGTTTCGGGTGAATCGGTTCCCCTGTGTTCAAGTCTGCGTTGCAACTCTTCTTCCGAGGGCGTAGTCAGAAAAACAGAAGTGAGAATACGCGGAAATTTTGTTTTGACGATGGCGTGACCCTGTACGTCGATATCGAGTATAACGAGTTTGTTCTCTTTGATGGCTTTGTAAATAGGTTTGAGGGAGGTGCCGTAGTAGTTGCCGTGTACTTCTGCCCACTCCAGAAAAGCACCTTCTCCGATCTCCCGTTCAAATTGCTCTTTGGAGATGTAGTGGTAGTTGACACCTTCCTGTTCGCCGTCGCGAATCTCTCTTGTTGTGGTGGAGATAGAGAAATAGATATTTTTTTCCTCTTTTAAAATTTCGTTGATCAGAGAACTTTTACCGCATCCACTCGGTCCGGAGAGGACAAGAACTTTTCCTCCCACCTCAGGACTCTTTTTTAGTGAAATTGAGTGTGACGTTAATTTCCATGCCGTCAAGTGCTTCTTTGATCATCTCTGGAGTGATCGCTTTGGCTACAGCGTCTCTGATCCATTTTTCAACATCGTTGGATTCGACCAGTGTCTCTTCACCTTCGGGAACAATCTCTTCATGAATAATCTCTTCTGCGACTGTTTCGGGTACTGTTTCATGAAGTGTTTCACCATCTGTCTGTGGTTCAGGTTCGGAAGAGGGCTCTGCCGCTTCTTCGCCGGTATTAAGTGCTTTCATGACTTCTTCCTCATTGAGTGTGTCAAATTCATTGGCCAGTTCTTCAGCAGTGATCTCTTCTTCGAGATAATCACTTTCATGTTCGAGTGCTTCGCTTCCTTCGAGCGTATCGAGATTTGAGAGTTCCTCTTCGGGTTTTTGCAGAGGTTTTTCATGTTTCTCCTCTTCCTCTTCATGTAACATGGCGGCACCTGCAGCCGCTGCTGCGGAAACAGCGGCGCCGATTGCGACATTGGAGGCTTCATCGGAAGGCTCGTCGGGTTCTTTGGTTTCTTCGTGTGTTTCAGTTTTTTCTTCTGTCTGGACTTCTGCGGGTTCTTCGAGATACTGTTCTGCAATGCCTGTGCTCATCACTGCTCCGGAGTCGAGGGAGAGATCAAGATCTTCCAGTTCTTCGTCGAGTGCGTCCAGCTCTTTGAGTGCATCTTCTGTCTTTTCAATATCTTTGAGAGCACCTTCTTCCGCTGTTTCAGTTTTGGGTGCTTCTTCCGGTGTATCCAGTTCATCCAGCGAAAAGTCTTCCAGCTCTTCAAAGTCTTCAAGTTCCTTGAGTGCTTCCAGCTCTTCTTCCGTATCGAGATCGATCGTTTCTTCGGTCGTTTCGAGTTTCTCTTCTGCCGTCGGTTCTTTTTGCGTCTCTTCGACTTCCATGGAAAGTGTTTCGTTTTCAAGATCGACTTCTTCTGAAAGCACGGTCTCCTCCTCCTGTGTAGTGTGCATGTTCTCTTCAATCATGCTGACGAAATCGGAAGGCAGAAACGGTTTATCGAGATGCATATCAAACTCCGGGGGTACTGTCTCTTTTTTGACGCCGATATATCCGAGTTTGCCGAAGGTGACTTTCGATTTAAGCTCTTCGATGGTTTCGGGAGAGTATTTGTCACTGTCTATGAGGACAAAGTCGTAGTGTTCGCGTGAGGGTTCTATCTCCATTTTCTCTTCGAGCAGGTATCCATGCTTTTCTGAGCTTAATTGTAACAGTCTGGATACGATTTTGTTGTCGTTAACGAGAAATATTGATGCCATATCTAGCTCCATTCTTTAGATTATGATATGATTTGGGTATGATGAAATCAAGATTGATACTGCAATACATGTTTCTGACACTTTTGATGCTGGCTGTTGCCAAAGTGTCTCTGAATGCTTCTGAATTGTATCTGTTGCCACAGGAT
>JALWRO010000189.1 GCA_027080605.1 Campylobacterales bacterium | reverse complement strand
CACTAGCAATGTTTGGAGGACACGATGGAAAATGTTTAATAGAACCTCCCATTCAAGCAGAAAGTCATTTATATCAAAATCTTCAATGTGCTGATTGGCTTTGTGGCTTGATAGGAAGGTTAGCTTATTATGATTTAGAACCAAATAATAATGAAGATTTAGAATGGGTTAATAAATATTTTAGAGAAAGAATAATGAAAGTATCAAAAAGAAGTAGTATACGAAAACCGAAATCAATGTACAATAAAAATACAACAAGAAGATAGTAATATTTTAGGTGTTTTTCATGGTGCTCTTGATGTTGAGAGATATTTGAGAATATAACAAGTATGCGGGTGTACAGTACCCCATTACACACAGGAAAAACATCAATGAAAACAACACTTTTTATATGGATATCAATTTTTTTAGCTGCATGTGGAAGCAGTACTTCATCTTCACAAAATGTGCAAACGCAAATATTTGATGCATCCGTCGCACCATACACTACAGGTACCTGGTATAAACCGGATGTAAATACATCCTGGCAATGGCAATTGAAAGATGATATTGACACATCATACGATGTTGAAATTTATGATATTGATCTGTTTGACGCCAGTAAATTACTCATTCAATCGCTTAAAAATGATGGTAAAAAAGTCATTTGTTATTTTAGTGCCGGAAGCTATGAAAACTGGAGAAGCGATAAAAATAATTTTCCGGCAAGTGCATTGGGAAAGAGTATGGATGGTTGGCAGGATGAACAGTGGCTTGATATATCAAATGAAGATTTGGTGCCTGTCATGAGAGCCAGACTCGATTTAGCCATAGAAAAAGGGTGTGACGGCGTTGAGCCTGACAATATGGACGGATACATGAACGATACCGGATTTACTTTAAGTGCCAGTGCTCAGCTAGCCTATAATAAATTTATAGCCAATGAAGCAAGGAAAAGAGGTCTGAGCGTCGGATTGAAGAATGATATAGATCAAATCAGCGAACTTGAACCCTATTATGATTTTAGTGTAAATGAACAGTGTCATGCATACAATGAATGTGATAAACTGCAACCATTTACAGATGTCAATAAGCCGGTCTTCAATGCAGAATACAAACAGGAATATGTAGATAACACTCATGGGGAAAGAGATAAAATGTGTGCTGATGCCATCCATCGACAATTCCAGACTTTGGTTTTACCGTTGGATTTGGATAATAGTTTCAGATATAGCTGTCATTAACACCGTAAAAACTCCGAAATACTCAAATTGACTTTGTGCGCACAATGTGCTATAATAATTTATGGATTTTGTATTTGATGAAGAGAAAAATAAAAAGTTATTTGAAGAACGAGGGGTAACTTTTGAACAAGTTATTGATGCTATTTTAAACGACAAAGTTTTACATGATATACCTCATCCAAATAAAGAAAAATATCCGAATCAGAGACTTATGATTGTTAATTTGGATAATTATACTTATGGAGTTCCATATCTCAGAAATGAACAAGAAGTAGTATTAAAAACAATCTATCCCGATAGAAGATATAAAAAATTACTGGAGAAGAAAAATGAAAAATAATTTTATAGATAATGAAGAAAAAAAAGAGATGGAAATCTGGAGTGACGTTGATGTTACTAAATATAGAAGTGATACTGAAAATATCAAACAGTTAAAGACAATGGCAAAAGATTATGTCAAAAAACATGAGACAAAAATGAACATCAGAATTTCAAAAGATGAACTTGAAAAAATCAAACAAAGAGCAGAGCGAGAGGGTTTGAAATATCAGACTTTTATAAAAAGTGTTTTGCATAAATATATAACAGGTCAGTTGGTCGAAGATAAAGCTAAAACAGCTTCATAAAAAAAAGTAACAAGTACCCGGAAGAAAAATAGTCGTTAACATCTTACTATATTCCAACACCCACCTCTCTTTCATCAACAAAAATTAAGATATTTTTGGATAGGATACGCGACAAATTTCAAAAAGCATCGAAGGAAAAACTATGTCAAGAAAATGCCAGATCAGTGGTAAAGGTCCAATGACCGGAAACAACGTCAGCCACGCGCACAACAAAACCAAAAGAAGATTTCTTCCTAACCTCAGAACTGTGAGAATCACACTCGAAGATGGTACGAAAAAGAAGATCAAAGTTTCTGCCAAACAACTCAGAACCATGAGAAAACAGGCAAATCAATAAGGCGTTATACCTTATAATACCCTAAACCGAAAGAGAGGGGATATCTCCACTTCCCCGCTCTGAAACGTCATGCGGTTTTAGCCGTAAAGAGATGGAGAGTTGATGAAATTTATCAAAAAAGTTAAAAAATTTCTCCATTGGCGTGAACCCAAAAAACCCGAAATCGATCTCGATACACAACTTTATCTCCACCTTGCCCCTTTTCGTCTTCCCCTGATACTGACCGTTTTGATGATGCTTGTCGGCACGCTCGGTTATATTATCATCGACGATTTCAGTCTGATGGATGCCATTTACCAGACGGGGATCACCTTTACAACGGTGGGGTTCGGTGAAATCGCCCCTATTTCCGATGCCGGGCGTATCTTTACCATTACACTCATTATCCTGGGGTTCGGGGTTTTCTCCTTTTCGGTGGGTATTCTGGTCGAGGTGCTCAACAAAGGGGAACTATTAAAGATTATCAAGGAGCGTTCGATGCTATACGATATCGCACGGCTGAAAAACCACTATGTCATCTGCAATCACAATGAGTTTACAATACAGCTGACCTGGCAGTTCCGGCAAAATCATATTCCGTTTGTCGTGGTCGATCCTGCCGAAGATCTGGAGGAGATTGCCAAAAAGTACAATTACCCATACTATGTGCAGGAGGAGCCGCACACCGAAGTGGCGCTGGCAAAAGCGCATCTCTCCAGCGCAAAAGGAATCATCACCCTTTCAGGAAATATCGCGGACAATATCGCCGTCATCGCTTCTGCAAGGCTTCATGAAAAAGAGATCAAACGCCGCCGCCCCTACTTTATTTTGACCAATGCCAACACACTGAGCGATATCGAAAAACTGAAAAAGCTGGGTGCGGATAGTGTCGTCTCACCGACCAAACTGATGGCGCAGCGTATGAGTGCGATCAGCCAGCGTCCGGATATGGAAAATATCCTGGAGCAGTTTCTTTACAAAAAAGATACCCCGCTCGATATCGAAGAGATCAAAATCCCGAGTCACTCGTGGATGCTTTTTAAAAAACTCAAAGATGTCGATCTTCCGCGCTACCAGAAGGTCAATATCGTCGGTATCCGCGACGACAAGGGAAATTTTATCCCCATGCCAAACGAAGAGACGATCATCACGCAGGGTGCCAAACTGATGCTCATCGGCAGCAGTGAGAGTATCCGTATCGCCAAAAAAATTGCACGTAAAAAAATACGTCCCGAGGAGTAGAAGATGTTTACTATATTTCCCGTCGAAGGCGGGCTCAGTGTCGCAGAGGGGTTTTACTGCGACGGTATCAATGCAGGCTTGCGCGAAGGTACGCAGCCGGATGTGGCGTTTATTCGCAGTGAGGTACTGTGTGACGTGGCGGCGGTATTTACCACCAACCGTTTTCAGGCGGCGCCCATCAAACACTATCAGCTTCATGAAGCGGGGTTTCAGACCAATTTCGTGCTGATCAACGCCAAAAATGCCAATGCCATGACCGGGAAAAGAGGTATCGAAGATATCCAAACGATCCTCTCTGCACTTCCGAAAGAGGCAGCGGCACACAACCCGCTGATGAGTTCCACCGGGGTCATCGGCTACCCTTTGCCTGTCGAAAAAATCACGTCTGCTTTGGGAAAATTTGACTTTCATGTAAAAAATTCCGACGCTGCGGCACAGGCGATTATGACCACCGACAGTTTCAAAAAAGAGCTGGCATTCAAAGTGACGCTGGAAAACGGAGAAACCTTCCATATCGCCGCCATCTGCAAAGGTGCGGGGATGATCAACCCGGCAATGGCAACGATGCTCTGTTTCATCGTCACCGATGCCGATGTTCCCAAAACGGAGATGCATGGGCTTCTGAAAGAGAGTGTCGATCAGTCGTTCAACACCATCAGCGTGGACGGCGACACATCGACCAACGACACCGTTATGCTATTTAGCAACCGACAAAGCGGTGCGTATGACCGCGAAGCGTTTGCACAGGCACTCAACATGCTGACCCACCGTATGGCAATGATGATTCTCGAAGACGGCGAAGGTGCGAACAAAGTGGTTGCATTTGAGGTGAAAAATGCCGAAACGAAAGAGGATGCCGTCAAAGCTTCCAAAGCGCTGAGCAACTCACTGCTGGTGAAAACCGCACTGTTCGGAGAAGATCCCAACTGGGGGCGTATCGCCTCGACAATCGGTGCAAGCGGTATCGCGTGTGACGAAGAGAAACTGGTTATCAAATATGACGACCTCGTCGTCTACTCCGCCGAATATCCGGTACTCGACAAAGAGCGTGAAGCGAAAGCGTTTAAGATCATGAAGCAGAAAAGTTTCAAAATCTCCTGCGACATCGGTCTGGGAAGTGCGCACCACACCGCTTACGGATGTGATCTTAGCTACGATTATGTCAAAATTAATGCTGATTACAGAACATAAATGTTAATATAAAAGGGTAAAAACTAATGAGGAGAATTCATGTTACATGAGTACAGAGATATTATCTCAAAATTGAAAACAGAAAATGCACACTTTGCCAAAATTTTCGAAAGACACAATGAGCTTGATGACAAAATCAGAGAAGTTGAAGAAGGCAGAGAGCATATGGATACTCTTGAACTCGAAAAACTGAAAAAAGAGAAACTGAAACTCAAAGATGAAGCGTATGCAATGATTCTTGAGTATAAGAAAGAGCACAATCTGTAAACAATAGCGTCATATTCAGGAGTCTTGCGAGACTCCCGCTTCTTTTATACTATTTCACCTTACTCTTTTTTACCCAGCGCA
>JALWRO010000188.1:16862-18249 GCA_027080605.1 Campylobacterales bacterium | reverse complement strand
TTTCTGCAAAATCGATTTTCGTTCCTTTGGCGATAAGCACTTCGCCTTCCCGGTAGTTTTCCCCCACCGGACGTACGCTAAATCCTCGCGGAACCTCCTCTTTAATGATAATTTCATTGCCATCGACTTCGACATTTTCAATAGGTATCAGCGTATCGCTCCCTTTTGTCATGAGAGATCCGGTAAATGTCTTGACACAAAAGCCGCCCATCAACTCTTCGTCGGAATAGGTGCCTGCGGGCAGATCTCCAAGAATCTGTATGCGCCCCATACTCTGGTCTTCGAACTTGATCGCATAACCGTCCATTGCGGAAGTAGGGTGTGCAGGAGAGTTGTGTTCAGCGATGATCTCTTCACTCAGTATGCGACCGAGTGCATTGTCGATAAATACGCGTTCCGATATTTTGGGTGTTGTGAAACTTTGTTGCAGGTTTTTCAGTGATTCTTCGTATGTAATAAATGCCATATCTTCCTCTGTTATCAGGCTAAAAGTCCGCTGCCCGGCAGCGGTGTAGAGCGATCGTCCGCATAGACGCGCTCCCCGTCGATGATGTCATATTTCCAGATCGGGGCTTTTGCTTTGAAGTCTTCGACAAACTCGTCGATCATCTCCAGTGCGACACGCCGTTTGGGCGAGAGTACGGCAGCGATATAGGAGCTTTCATGAACATAGACATTGCCTCTTGAGTGTGCCATCAAAAGTAAAGCACCTCTTTTTTTTGCCTCTTCCTGCCAGGCTTGAAACCATGAAGTCAGCAATGGTTCGTAAATATCGAAACTCAAACCGTCAATACCGTTTTCGTCACGGACAATACCGATAAAATTGATAAAAGCACCGTAATTCTGGTCTTTGTGGATTTGGTACCATTTGGTCAGAATCTCTTCTACCGGAAGTGCATCTTTGTAAAGTTCCAGCATATCAGCCTCCGCAAACCGGCGGGAGCAGGGAGATTTTGTCGTTTTTGTCGACGGAGAGGTTGAGGTTTGAAACGAGTTGGTCATTGACAGCGATAGCGCTGTTTTTGAGCCACTCCCTGACTTCGGGATCATCTTTAAAACAGGTTTTCAGCTCTGAAAGATGTGTGATGTCGATTTCGACCGGCGCTTTGTTGATCGGTCCCAGAAATTCGATTCTTGCCATGTTTGTATCCTTACAAGATTTGATGAGAGTATTATATTAGATAAGCCCTTTATAAAATCCACGTAAATTACAATAAATATTAAAAGTTTTGTTTAATTTTCCGATATTGCGTTTAGTACGTCTTAAAGGAAAAGGCATGGCGCTGAAAGAACATGAATACAAACTGGACAGGAAGACAATTATTGTGTCCGAAACCGATGCAAAAGGAAGGATCGTTTACGCGAATGAAGATTTTTGCAAAATTTC
>JALWRO010000188.1:0-16852 GCA_027080605.1 Campylobacterales bacterium | reverse complement strand
CAAAGATGAGCTGATCGGAAACCCTCACAATATGGTGCGTCATCCGGACATGCCGAAAGCTGCGTTTGAAGCGTTGTGGAACACCGTCAAAAGCGGTAAAACCTGGAAAGGTGTCGTGAAAAACCGTACCAAAGACGGTGGGTATTATTGGGTGTTTGCGACGGTTTATCCTTCACAGACACCGGACGGATCGGTAAAATATTTTTCTGTGCGGGTTAAACCGACAACCGATGAGATTGAGAATGCTGAAAAATTATATGCAACACTACACTAAAGAGAGCAAGGGCAGACAATGATATTTGGAAAAAAACGGGAAATAGAGCAAGCAGACAAAATTATGGAGTATCTCGGGCAAATAGAGGGATATATCCGAAGAGACAGAAACGATTTCACTGTCAGTGAAAATATCAAACTGACACCTGCAATGAAAAAAATCTATGACAAAATTGAACATATCGGAAAACTTTTACAGGAAAAAAGCCGGGAAGATCAGGGCGTCAACGGTGAAATGCTGCTTGTGCTCGAAAAGATCTCTGACGGAAATCTCGGAGACCGTGTCAAACTCCATACATCCGATCCGTATATACAGTATGTTGCCAACTCTTTGAATAACCTTTCCGACAAACTGCAAAAAGATTTCAACGATATGATTGCAGTACTCAGGGAGTATGAACGGGGTATCTATAAAAAATCTCTCGATGAAAGCAGAATGCGAGACGGAGAGATCAGGCAGCTTATCAAGGGAATTAACTCACTGAAAGATGCCATTACCGTGATGCTGGGAGAAAATTTCCGGCACGGTATTGAGCTGGAGCGTGCTTCTGAAACACTGATTGACAAGATGTATCACATCCTCGAGGCATCCGGAGAGCAGACGAAGATTCTCAAAAGTGCTTCCGAAGAGATTTCACTGATTACCCAAAAAGCGCGACAGAGTACGGAAAATACGCAAAAAATGCAGCAGTCGAGTCTAAAGGTGAAAGATTCCGCAGCTCAGGGACTGGACTATACCAGCAAGACTGTTCAGGCGATGGATGAGATCAATGAAGCGACCATTGCGATCAATGAAGCGATTGAAGTCATCGATCAGATCGCCTTTCAAACCAATATTCTCTCTTTAAATGCAGCGGTGGAAGCGGCGACTGCCGGAGATGCGGGCAAAGGATTTGCCGTTGTTGCAAGTGAAGTGAGAAGTTTGGCGGCAAGGAGTACCGAAGCGGCAAAAACCATCAAAGATCTGGTTGTGAAAGCGACAGATAAAGCCAACGAGGGTAAAGAGATATCCGCACATATGATCGAAGGATACAAAGAGCTCAGCGGGGATATCGATGAAACGATCACTCTGATCGAAGATACCACACAATCGGTTCAGGAACAGGTACAGAGTATCAATTCACTTGAAAAAACACTCAATACCCTGAGCCGGCATACGGAAGATTATATTACCATCGCCCATACGGCAAATGAAGTGAGTGTCAATGTCAGTGAAATCTCCAAAACAATTTCAAAAAATGTCAATATTACCGAATTTGAGGGTAAAGAGTTGATTCTCAGAGAACAGCAAAGACTTGAAGAAGATGAAAGGGAAGCAGATTATGTATAGTTCAGATCTATTAGATGAAAATGAGATACAGCACAATGTCGATTATATGACCAAAAGCCATTTTCGCAATGTGATGCAGCTGGCAGTATTTACCACAAGCAGTGACAGGCTCTATGCAATCAATATCTCCAAAATTCAGAGTTTTTTGATCAAAGAAGAGGTGGAACTTTTGCAGCCGCCGACCGGCAATGAATATGTCATAGGTTTAATCAATATTCGTGGGGAGATTATTTCGATTGTCAATTTTGACAAATGGATCGGGGACGATACGACAGACAAAGATCAGCGAATCATTATTGTCTGTAATTACAACCAGAAAAAAATCGGCATCATGGTGAAAGATATCATCCGTATCGAAGAAAAGGGCAGTGACGAGTTGAGTGTTCCCGCCAGTAAAGATCCAAAGATTTCGTATGTTACCCATGTCCAGGAGCGAGACAACGATAGTACAAAAAAAATGTGTATCGTGTTTGATGCAGAGCGATTGCTGTACGATGCCAATGTCAGCGATAAAACTTCCAAAACGACAATTTATGATATCGACTCTTTTGAAGTGACACCACCAAATACTTTTACGATTAACAGTAACAAGCTGGTACTCGTAGCCGAAGATAGTCAGATTGTGATTGAAAAACTCAATCAGTTTTTGACTAAACTGGAACTTAACTTCGAGATTTACGAAAACGGAGAAGATTTGATCAACAGAATCATGACACTTGATCCTCAGGAGATCGGTCTTGTGATTACCGATATTGAAATGCCGATACGCAACGGTTATCAGGTAATCAAATATATCAAACAGGAGAGTGTCTACGGTAATGTACCGGTGCTCTCTCTGACAAGTATGACCAATCAGGGTGTCAAAGACAAAGTGATGGAACTGGGTGCGCTGGATTTGGTGAATAAATCGGATTTGAAACTTTTACACAATTATATTAAAGAGATTTTGGAAGGAGGTCTGCAATGACCATCAAAAAACAGAGCCTGCTCCTTGGGCTGTTTATTTTAATGTCATTTATGATGCTACAAGGGTTTATTATGCATAAAATGACGTTTATGAGAGCACATATGCAAGCAGCGACACAGTTGACAAAACAGGTGGAGGAGATGCATACCAAAAAAGATCTTTTAACCAAAGAAGCGTTTGAAAAGCGTGAACATGCCTTGTTTGATAAGATCAATACCGAACTCAATCTTATGAAGCAGAGTTTAAATGCCAATACACCGCTGCTTTTTATATTGTTTATCAATATTGTTATCAACCTGGGGTTATATCTCTTCTCTGCGAGAATTGTGCATAATCTGCAACGACTGCATAAAGGGATGGATTCCTTCTTCGCCTATTTACAGAGGAAAGGCGATAGCGTGGAAAAAATTGATGTAAAAGGAAAAAGCGAATTTTATGCTATTGCAGAAAATATCAATCGTAATATTCAGACTATCGAGCAAAATCTGCAAAAAGATCAGGCAACCGTCAGAGAAGTTGCAAAGATTTCGGATATCGCCGGAAAGGGTGATTTTTCAAAGCGTATACGTTCTGCGGCGTCCAATCCCGAAATCAATCAGCTCAAGGAGAGTCTGAATGCACTCTATGAACACACACAGCACAATCTGCAGGAGATTGTCAAAACACTGGTTTCCTATGAAAGGGGAGATTTTCAAAATAAAATCAGTGTACATTCCGAAGGGGAATTGAAAGCACTTGTCAACGGCGTAAACAATCTCGGTAAAACACTTGCCGACGCACATGACAAAATTGAAAACTCTCTGAAAAATAAGAGCATGAAGCTGAATGATTCGGCAAATAAGCTGCAGCACAATATGAAAAACCTTTTTTCTGCCATTAAAACAGAGAGTGACAACTCGAAAAAAGCGGCAGCGGAGATGGCTGAGATGAATCAAAAAATTCAGGAGACGACGCAAAAGGCGTATGCGATGAAGTCCAATGCCGAAGAGACAATGCAGATGGCAAAAAAAGGGGAAAACCTCGCCGATAAAACGTTTATTGCGATGCAGGAGATCAATACCTCCACTTCTGCGATTTCCGAAGCGATCAGTGCCATCGATGCAATTGCCTTTCAAACCAATATTCTTTCTTTAAATGCCGCGGTAGAAGCGGCAACTGCAGGTGATGCCGGAAAAGGATTCGCGGTAGTGGCGCAGGAAGTGCGGAACCTGGCTTCCAAAAGTGCGGAAGCTGCCAGAAGTATTAAAGAGCTTGTGGAAAACACACAGGAGAAAACAGACGAGGGGATGGAGATTTCAGAACATATGAAAGAGAGCTTCCTTCATGTCAATAGTAAGATAGAAGAGACATATCAGCTGATAGAGAGTGTTGTCTCCGAATCGAGTCAGGAGAAGCAGATGATTGAAAATATTGCATCGCTGATGAAAGAGTTACAGCAAATCAGTGTCAGAAACAGTGATGTTGCCAAAACAACCGATTCTATTTCCGGAGAAATCCTGACGATTGCCAGAGATTTGCAGGATGAGGTAGAGACGACCAGAGAGAAAGCGGAGGTATAAAATTATGTCACAGGAAATCAGAGATTTTTTTATGGAGGAAGCGGAGGAGTTGTTTGACAACTTGCACTCCATTCTCCTGAAAAATGAAGAAGCGGGTGAAATATCTCCGGAAGAGGTTGACTCCATCTTCCGAGATATGCACACACTCAAAGGCGGTGCCGGTTCAGTGGAACTGCTGAAGTTTTCAGGCTATACACATCATCTTGAAACGTTTATGGATATGGTGCGCAACGGAGAGATTCAGCTTGACAGCAAAGTGATCGACTTCATTATCGAGAGTGTCAGTACGATGCACGATATTTTGGAAGAGGAGTATGCGGATGAGCTGGATGAAGCGGAGTATACCAAAAAGCTACAGCAGATTATTCATGATATCGAACAGATCAAAAAAGGCGATGCACCAAGCAGTGTCAGTCATGAAACAGTAGAGAAAAAAGAGAAAAAAGTCAGGGAAAAGACACAGATTTTCGGTGACAATGCTGCGGAGATGATCGATCTTTTTGAAGAGCTGGAAGATGAAATCGAAGCGGTGGCATCGGGAGAGATCGAGCCTTCGGATGCTATCAGTGTGATCTTCAGAACTATCCATACGATCAAAGGGGCATCGCAGTTTCTCAATTTGAAATATTTTCCGACCTATCTTCATGAAGTAGAGTCGATTCTGGACAATGCCCGCAACGGGGATATTCCGTACAATATGACTTTTAACGACTTTATGTCCAAAGTTGCAGAACATGCACAGCGGTTGATCGACCAGGAGTTGAACAGCAGCGTGGATCATGACAGCTTTCATGAAGAGCTGGAGTCTTTGAAAGAGGAGATCGGCGAACTGTTGTTTGTTCTGGAAGAGGATAAACCCGAAGAGGAGCCGCCGGCTTTTGAACTGTTCGATGAACCGACACAATCTGCAGAAGAAGCGGAAAAAGAGACTGCACCACAGCCATTTGAACTTTTTGACGAAGCACAGACAGCGCAACAGATGCAAAATACGGAACCGGTGAAGCCGGAGGCACCGGTCGCTTTTGAGCTGTTTGACAATGATAATACCCCGCCTGAAGAGGAACCGAAAGCATCACAGGCGGATGTTTCTTCAGTGCAAAAAGTACAGGAGGGAGCCAAACAGGAAGCAGTGCAGTCAAACCAGAGCAAGAGTGACAAAAAGAAAAAAGTACTCTCTTTGAACAAAGCTGCCGCTTCGACTTCTATCCGTGTCAATCTGGATAAAATCGACCAGCTGATGAACAGGGTAGGGGATCTTGTCATTACCAAAAGTATGCTTTTTCAGTTTACAGATTCGATTTCCGATGAAAACCTCTATAAAGCGATTCATGAAAGATTGATCGATCTTGACAGAGATATCCGCGAGTTGCAGGAATCGGTGATGTCCGTTCGGATGGTACCGATGGAGAGTGTCTATGCGAGGTTGCCGAAAATGGTACGTGACCTGGCAAAAAAGCTGGATAAAAAGATCAAGTTTGAGCATATCGGTGATAACGTTGAAATAGACAAAATGATGGTGGAAGGCTTGATGGATCCTTTGACACATATTATCCGAAATTCGCTCGATCACGGTATCGAAAAACCGGAAGAGCGGTACAAAAAAGGAAAACCTGAAATCGGTAAACTGATTATCTCTGCGGAGCAGGAGAGCGGCAATATCATCATATCCATTCGTGATGACGGTGCCGGTATCAACGTGGATAAAGTGATCCAAAAAGCACTGGATAACGGTGCCATTACCCATGAAGAGCTTTCCAATATGTCTGCACAGGATAAATTGATGCTCATATTTCATCCGGGGCTTTCCACTGCCGAATCGTTGACAGATGTTTCCGGACGCGGTGTCGGGATGGATGTTGTCATGAACAATATCAATGCACTCGGCGGGCATATTCGCGTCTATAGTAAAAAAGACAAGGGTACACATATTCAGATTATTTTACCGTTGACGCTGGCGATACTGGATGGTTTGAATGTTTTGATCGGTGATAAAAAGTTTATTTTGCCGCTCAATGCAATCGTTGAATCGTTACAGCCGCAAAGACATATGATCAAACATGTGGGTGAGAATAAGAAAGAGATTTTGATGCTCCGAAGGGAGTTTATCCCTATTGTGCGACTCTATGACTTTTTCAATATTGAGCCTTCATATAACAATCTTGAAGAGGGTATGTTGATTGTGATTAAAACGGCAAACCATAAAGTAGCACTTTTCGTAGACGACTTTCTCAATCAGGAGCAAATCGTCGTTAAATCACTGGAAAAAAACTATAAGAAAATCAAAGGTATCGGTGCGGCAACGATTCGTGGTGACGGTAGTATCGGTCTTATTCTGGATGTGACGAGTATTGTAGAGATGTATAAAGGAGGAAGGTAAAATGGAATATGTGGTATTTAAACTCAATCACGAGAATTACACCATTCCTCTGGAAAAGATCAAAGAGATACTTGTCTATTCACAGGTGATTATTACAGAACTTTTTGCAGAAGAAGCGTGGATTAAAGGATTGATTAATCTGCGCGGGGAAGTCATTCCCATTGTAGATTTGCGGGTGCTTTTTCATATTTCCGATACTTCCATTTCGGAAAATACCGTAATTATCGTCATCAAGACAGAAGAGAATAAACTTATAGGGATTATTGTCGATAATATAGAATCGATTCTGACACTGGATAAACAGACAATAGTTCCCGCGCCCGATATGGGTGTCAGTATTGATCCAAAATATATTGACGGATTGATTAAATTAAACAATGAGCAGATGACAATATTGTTAAATATTGACTCTGTATTAAAACTAGAAGAACCAGCATAGGAGTAGAGAATGAAGATTTTAATCGTAGATGACAGCAGCACCATGAGAAGAGTGTTGAAGATGGGTGTAACCAAAGCCATGGATGGTCAGGAACTTGTGATTCTGGAAGCGGAAAATGGACAGGAAGGACTCGAACTGTTATATAAAAACACCGATGTGGATTATGTTTTTCTGGATGTCAATATGCCGGTAATGAAAGGGGATGAGATGTTGCGTATTATGCGTCAGGATCCCAAAATAAAACATATCAAAGTGATTATGCAAACTACGGAGGGTGTGCGCTCCAAAGTTGCCGAATTGACAAAAATGGGTATCTCCGGTTACCTGCTGAAGCCCTATACACAGGCTATAATCCTCCAGCTGATGCAAAAGTTGATGGAACGTGAAACTGCACAAGCGTAAAGAGAAGTATCATGAAAAGGAGTGTGCTTGATACGATCTTGATTGTTGACGACCTGCGAACCAACCGAATGGTGATGAAAAAAGCACTTGAAAATGAGAATTATCATTTTATTGAAGCGGGTAATGGTCGCGAAGCAATCGAACTGGCGATAGAACATCAGCCCGATGTGATTATCATGGACGGTTTGATGCCCGAGATGGACGGTTTTGAAGCGGTGAAGACATTGCGGACACTGGAAACATTTAAACGAACACCTATTTTAATGATCTCCTCGCTCTCTGATGAAGCGAGTAAGCTCAAAGCGATCAAAGCCGGTGTCAATGATTTTATTACCAAGCCGTTTGAGAAGATGGAATTGATACTTCGCTGTCGTTCCTATATGGATATTGCACAGATCAACAGCAGGTATGTACTTTCGACAAAGAATCCGCATACCAAAATGCCCAATCAGGTTGCGCTGCGTCAGACACTTTTGGCAAGGGCAAGCGGGACTATTGTATTGATGCGTATTGATCATTTCCGGTCTGTAGATGCTTTTTACGGTGAAGCATATGCCCGAATGCTGGAGAAAGAGTTTGTCAAATATTTGACCGCCTATTTTCAGAGTCTGGATATGATGGTACTTTGCTACCATACTGCTCCGGGTGAATTTGTGGTATTGTTTGATGATTTCAAGCGGGATATGGGGCATATCGATCTTCATGAATTTTGTAAAATGCTTCATGAACACATTCAGTCTTATGAGATAGAACTTGATAAGTTCTCTTACGATGTCAGTGCGACACTCTGTTTTGCAAGCGGCAGTGAGAATCTGTATGAAGATGCCAGTTTCGCTATGGATTGGGTGATTGAGCAGAAAAAGACCTATGTTATTATGAATGAAGTCATTGAGAAGCTCAAAGAGGAGACCAAAGAGAATATCAACAAAGTGCATATGGTCAAAAAAGCGATTGAAGAGGATAGAATTGTTCCCTATTTTCAGCCCATTTACGACAATGGCCTGGGAGAAATTACCAAATATGAGACACTGGTTCGTCTTGTAGCGGAAGATGGCAAGATTATCTCTCCTTTCTTCTTTCTGGATGCGGCAAAGAACGGCAACTATTATCTTCAAATCACAACAATTATGCTGGAAAAAGTTTTTACAATCTTTAAATATGTGGATTCGGAAGTTACCGTCAATCTCTCTTATCTGGATATGGCGAGTACGATGGTTACGGAAAAACTCTTTAAACTTTTAAAAGAGAATCCCGATACGGCAAAGCGGGTGACGCTCGAGCTGCTGGAGGATGAGGCGATCGAAAACGATACGGTATTTGAAGCGTTTATCCAAAAAGTACGGGAGTATGGGGTGAAAATTGCCATTGATGATTTTGGCAGCGGCTATTCAAACTTTCAGCGTATCATGCGGATCAGTCCGGATTTTGTCAAAATAGACGGAAGTATTATTAAAAATATTGCGACGGATCAAAAAAGTCAGGTGCTTACCAGTGTTATCCACACTTTTTCACAATCGCTCAATATTAAAACAGTTGCGGAATTTGTCAGCAGTGAAGAGATCTTTCGAAAAATACAGGAGATCGGCATCGACTATGCGCAGGGATATTTTATTGCCGAACCTCATGACAAACTGGTGACACTCCAGTCACATCCTACACTGTTTCATACAAATTTGCTTGAAGCAGCACCGCAAAGCTAGAGGTGCTCTAAATTTAATTTTAAAAAATCCGATTTTGGTTGAAAGGGAGTCTCTGCTCCTGGAAGCTAAAAAAGGATTTTTATGAAATTTATGGATCAGTTAAACTTTTCGAAGAAACTCTATCTGCTCTTATCCATTCCTGTACTCACACTGGCTATATATACCATGGTGACATTTTACAGTACCTATGTCGATGCGACCAGGCACAGTGCACTCAAAGAACTTTCCGAACTATCTGTAAAAATATCCAATGTGATTCATGAAACACAAAAAGAGCGAGGCTTGAGTGCCGGTTTTGTCGGCAGTCACGGACAAAAATTTAAAGATCAGCTTGCCGGGCAACGTCAGCTGACAGACAAACAGATTCAAATCCTTTCCCAGTTTCTCAATCAATTGCCGGCGGAGACATTTTTGCCGGAATTTAAGCAAAATCTGGAAAAAGCACTGGATAAACTACACAGCCTTCCGACGATTCGCAATTCTATAGACAATCTTGGTGTGACATCGACAAAATTGATTGCGTTGTACAGCAATATGAATGCCTCGTTGCTCGACACGATTGCAACCATCGTTAAAATGGCGGATAATGTAAAAATCAGCAATGAAATCAACGGGTATCTCAATTTTCTTCAGGCAAAAGAGCGTATGGGGATCGAACGTGCGGTCGGTACAGGAACACTGGCAGGAGGGAGTTTCGCTGAAGGTATGCAAGTCTATTTTATCAAGTTGATTGCCCAGCAGGAAGCTTTTTTGAAAAATTTTCACTATTATGCACCTGCAAAAGTTTTAAAAGCATATCAAGCAATATTTCGTGATCCTGTTATCCAGAATGTAGAGACGATGGAAAAAATGCTGGTGAATGCAAAGGGTATGCAGGGATTTAACATTCCCGCACAGCGGTGGTTTGACAGTATTACCCATAAAATCAATAAATTTAAAGAGGTGGAGAATCTCCAGTCAAAATATATTACCGAAACGGCACAGACGTTGTATAATCATGCATGGCATACACTACTGCTCTTTTTCCTGATCAATACTGCCGTGTTTATAGTGATTGGTGTGTTTGCGTTTATGATGACAAAACGTCTTTCCAAACAGGTGGAGAATCTTCAACAGGGATTGCGTTTCTTTCTCTCCTATGTTGCCAGAGAAAAAGATTATATCAAACCGATGAAAGTGGAGGGTAAAGATGAGTTTGCCGAAATGACGGCAATGATCAACGTGCAAATTGAAAAAATTACCAAAATTATCGAACAGGACAAAAGGGTTGTCAGTGAAATAGAAGATGTTGTACGTAAAGTGAGCAACGGATTTTTCGGGCACTCCGTCAATGAATCCGGAGCATCCATAGAAGTGGAACATTTACGCAGTGCGCTTAACGATATGCTGAGATCGACCAAGGAAAAATTTGCTGCACTGGTTGCATTGCTAAACCATTATAGCCAAGGGAAATTCGACTATGAAATTCCGCATGGCAGTGTCAAGGGAATGAACGGAGACTTCGGTGCGGTGGTGACTTCCGCAAAACTACTTGGCGATAACATTTCCGAACTCTTTGCCGTCATTCAGAATACGGGAGGGAGTTTGACTGACAATACAAAAGTGCTCTCCCACTCTTCAACCTCTTTGACAAAGTTTGCCGACGAACAGCGCAGTGCTTTAAGTAATACAACATCTGTTCTGGAGCATATGAAAGCGACAACAAGAGAGAGTATTTCAGATATACGAAAATCCTCTTCCATGGCGGATCAACTGGCACAGACATCTGAAAAAGGGTTGGTGCTGGCATCCAAAACAGCGGAAGCGGCAGATGAGATCAACGACAAAGTTGAAGCGATCGATGAAGCGATTGCCATCATTGACCAGATCGCTTTCCAAACCAATATTTTGTCGCTCAATGCAGCGGTAGAAGCGGCAACTGCCGGAGAAGCGGGAAAAGGTTTTTCCGTTGTGGCGCAGGAGGTGAGAAATCTTGCTACCAAAAGTGCCGAAGCCGCTGCTGAAATAAAACTGCTGGTCGAAAGTGCAAAAAGCAAATCGATGGAGGGCAAAGCGATCAGTGAAGAGATGATTACCGGATATGGGCATCTGAAAAATGAGATCAATGCGACCAAAGGTATTATCGAGTCAGTTGCGTACAAAAGCGAGATTCAGGAAAAAGATATGGTGGAGATTGACAATGCCGTTGAGAAGATGAACCAGGTTGTATCGGAAAATGTTAAAATGGCAGCCGGTATCGATGATCTTTCCCAAAATATCAGAACGCTTTCGACGGATCTGTTTCATGTAGTCTCCACAGCGTCGTTTAAAGAGGAAGTCCGGAATCAGGTGTGTGATGTCAAACTCAATGAAACGATCGCGCAGATGAAGCACAAACATTTGCTTTTTAAAGCGAAAATTCTCGAAAAGCTTGAGATCAAGACCCGTTTCGATGTGACACCACCGACACAATGTGATCTGGGGCGATGGATGAGACAGCAGGAAGAGAACAAAAGTACTATCGCGCAGTCCGCCGCGTGGAGCGTGCTGGTAAACGATCATGAAAAGATTCACGCACTGGCACAGGAGTATGTAAATAAAAATGCCGAAAACGCACCTTCGACACAGCTGGAAGATATTGCGACACAACTGGAAAATGCGACGCGCAATATCTTTAACAGTCTCGATGGTATCAAACGTACATACTGCAATACAAAAAAAGAGGGAAAAATTACGAAACGAATGCAAAAAAGGGAGAAGATTGAGGCGTAATTCCGGGAGGTGCAGCGAAAGTAACACCTCCGAAAAAAACGATAAAATTTCTTTTCCATAATTTCTAAAAATTAAATTATTTTTCATATTGGCGATATAGTTAAAATATACTAAAATTCCGCTCTTCCAAATGTTGGATAAAACAGTTTGTAAAGTCGTCACATGAAATTCAGAACATTTAATACACTCATTACGGCAGGTATCGTTGTTCCGGCGATTGCAAGTTTTTATGTATTATACAGTAGTTTACACTATACGTATGTTCATAAAGATATTGATCCTGTCTGGTGGTTACACTTTCTGATGCCTCTGCTTCTAATCCTCCTGTTTGCCGTTGCTTACTATCTGTTTCACCATCTTGTCCTCAAACCGCTTTTGCTTCTGGATGCCTATGTGATCGGAGAGGTGAAAGATATTCCGCATTCAAGGATAGCGGAGATAGAAGAGTTGTCTCAGCAGGTGGAAAAGCAGATCAAAACGCTTCAGGAGCTGGCATATTTTGATTCCCTGACCCGTGTGCAAAACCGCAGGAGTATCGAACGGTCGCTGGATATGGCGCTTGCGAGTGCGAAGCGAGACGGCAATGTGTTCAGTATTGCTCTGATTGATCTCGACAATTTTAAAACTGTCAACGACACCTACGGACACGAGTGCGGCGATCATCTGCTGTGTGGTATGGTCAAAAGAATCAAATCGCATTTGCGCGAGGTAGATCAGATCGGTCGTCTGGGTGGCGATGAATTTTTGATTATCTTTCATCATGAAGAGCATCCGCAAAATGTCGTACATGCACTTGAACGTATCCGAAAACTCTTTGAAGAACCTTTTGTGATCGACGGTGTTTCGATGATCTCAACCCTTTCCATCGGTGTCGCTACTTTTCCTGACGGTGGGTATAACCGGCAGGAATTGCTCAAATATGCCGATGAAGCAATGTATCAGGTAAAACGCCAGGGTGGAAACGGTATTGTGCAGGAACATATCGCTTCGACCGCACTGATCGCCTCTTAAGCACAGATACCTATTAAATCTTCCAGACTTAGCTATATTGACAATAGTCTGCTAAACTTAGTATAATTATATATCAAAATTAGTCAGGAGAGAACAATGGAAAAAGTAACACCGCAGGATTTACTGAAAATGGGGCTTGGTGCGATGTTTATCGCCAAAGAAAAAGTGGAAAAACTGATCGATGAATCGATCAAACAGGGAGAGATTTCCAAAGAGCAGGGAGATGAGTTTTTAAGCAAACTGAAAAAAGAGATCAACGAAAAGTCGGAAGAAGCGGACAAGAAGATCAAGGAAGAGATTCACAAACAGCTCAAAGAGATGGGGCTGGCTACAAAAGAGGATATCACGTCGCTGCGACGGGAGATTACCGCTTTGAAAAAGGCGATCGAAGAGAAAAAGTAAGTCTGTTTCATGAAGGTATGGCAGACGTTTAAGCAGCTTGAACGTTATCAGCAGATCGCTTCCGTACTTCTGCGCAACGGTTTTGACAACCTTGTTGTGGCATTGGAAGTGGAGAAGCATATCCATATACCTTTTACGTCTGTCAATGAAGAGATTTTACATTTAAGCCGAAGTGAGAGGATTAAAAAAACAGTCGAAGAGCTGGGACCGACGTTTATTAAATTTGCCCAGATCCTCTCTACACGTCCGGATTTGATTCCGCTGGAACTGGCAAACGCCTTTTCCAAACTTCAGGATGAGGTTTCACCCATCCCTTTTTCAGAGATAAAACAGGTATTCCTCGAAGAGTTCGGTAAACCGGTCAGCGAACTGTTTGACGGTGAACTGGAACTGGTTGCATCGGCATCGCTCGGGCAAGTCTATAAAGGGGTATTGCCGGACGGTGATCTCGTTGCGGTCAAAGTACAAAAACCCAATATTACCCAGACGATCGCTTCCGATATCGCCATTATGCGGCAGATCGCCTCTTTTTTGAAAGATCGTCTCAAAGAGTACGGTATCGACGATGCCAACATGATTATCGATGAGTTTGAAAAAACGATCAGAAAAGAGCTTGATTTCAATATCGAAGCGCTCAACCTCAAACGTTTTGCCAAAAATTTTGAAGAGAACCCGAAGATCAAAGTCCCCCGGTTGTATGAGTCATTGACTACGATGCGTATATTGACGATGGAGTATATCGACGGTGTCAAAGTCTCTGACCTCAAAAAACTGGAAGAGAGGGGAATCGATGCAAAACTTGCCGCCAAAAACGGCTTTGATCTTTTGTGTGAGCAGATTTTTCTGTTTCGCTATTTTCATGCTGATCCCCATCCCGGCAATATATTTGCACTCGATGACGGAAGACTTGCTTTTATCGATTTTGGTATGATGGGGCGTATCGGAGAGCGTGACCGGCGCTATTTTGTCGATATGATTTACTATATTGTCAAAAATGAGGAAGAAAAAGCGGCGTACAATTTGCTCAAACTGGCAAAAATCAAAGATGAAAATATGAACGTCGATGCCTTTTGCAAAGATATGGGTGATATCATCTCTACCTATTTTTACGGCTCTTTGAAAGATATTTCCATCCAAAATTTGCTTAATGATATGATCGCTTTGATGAGCAGATACCGCGTCTATTTTCGTGAAGACAACTATCTGCTGACCAAAGCGCTGATTACGATAGAAGGTGTCGGAAAACAGCTTGATCCCGATTTCAATGCAGCGGAGGAGATTCGTCCGTTTGTTTTGCGCTTTTATAAAAACAGCCGTTCTTTCGGGGCATTGCTGGGGAAAGTGGGCGAGATCCCCAAAGATGTTTCCGATTTTGTGACAGAGTTTCCGGATGATATCAAATTTCTGATCGAAAAGCTCAAAAACGGTAATTTTAAAATGGAGTTCGAACATGTAGGGCTGGAAGCACTGGAGCAGGCGATCGAAAAGTCGTTCAACCGCCTCTCTGTTGCAATCATCATTTCCGCGGTACTCATCGGCTCTTCACTGCTCTCTTTTGCCAAAATGCCGCCGCTGGTGCTGGGAATACCGGTTTTCGGACTCATCGGGTTTACGATTGCACTGCTGATGGGGATTGTATTGATTATCTCGATCTACAGAAGGGGCAAGCTGTGAAAGATATCGACAAAAATATCGTCTATCTGGGATGGGTCAGCTTCTTTACCGACATGGCATCGGCGATGGTCAATCCGATTTTGCCCATATTTGTCGTTGCTATTCTTCATGAAGGGTATGACAAGCTGGGATTTATCGTGGCGGTGGCGACATTCGTGTCATATGCGCTGCGTCTGCTCTCAGGCTATATCAGTGACCGTTACGGCATCGTCAAACCGCTTGTCGTCAGTGGTTATCTGCTTTCAGCGGTGAGTAAACCGCTGATCGCTTTTTCACACAGTTACAAAAGTGTCGCGTTGCTTAAAGGGCTGGAGCGGCTGGGGAAAGGGGTGCGTTCGGCTCCCAAAGATCTGCTTATTTCCGTCTATGCGAAGAAGAAGGAGGAGGGAAAAACTTTCGGCTTTCACAAGACGATGGATATCGGCGGAGAGTTGAGTGGAACGATCATCGGCTTTTTGCTGCTCTACTATCTGGGGCAGGGGGAAGCGGTGATTCGCAATATCTTTCTGGCGACAATCGTGCCGGGACTCATCGGTGTGGTGATCGTTCTTTTTCTCGTTAAAGATGCGCCCAAAAGCAGGGATGTAGGTTACTCATTTCATGTGACGGGAGCTGACAAACGGGTGGTGAAGATGCTCTTTTTTTATTTTCTGTTTGTACTCTTTGTTTTCAGCGATGCCTTTTTTACGATGCGGGCGAAAACCGCCGGATTTGAAACCTTCATGATTCCACTGCTTTTTGTTGTTTCGACCGCTACACAGACACTCATCAGCTATCCTGTGGGCAAACTGATCGATCGTTTCGGAGTGCATTATCTGCTGGCGGCGGCTTATCTCAGTGGTGTGATCGCACAGCTTTTGTTGCTGGAGGGAAGTCGGGTATCGATCTGGCTTGCCTATGCGTTTTTAGGAATCTTTACCGTTACATCCCTCAACGCCAACCGGGCGTACATCGCACGCTATGCGACAAACCGCGGTTCAGTGTATGGTATCTTTTATGCGGGTGTGGCGCTTTTCGGGGCGATCGGTGCGCTTGTTAGCGGTTACGTCTGGGAGTATATGGGAATGCACGATGCGCTTTTACTGGCGTTGGGTGGCAGTGTGATAGTGTTATTGTTGTATTTGGCGGCAGGGAAAAGTGATTTTGATGCACTATCATGAAGCGACGAAGCACTCATACTTTTCGGTACGCAACCATCCGAATCGACTGGAGTGGGAGAAACAGCCTTCACCGTTTAAAATCTACAACCGTTTTCTACGGATGGTCAAACTCGACGATGCGAAACCTTTACACCGTATGCTCTATCGCATCGGCGGGATTAGCGCCAAAAAGGTCTATCCCGGTGTCGAATACTATCTGAGGACGATACCAAGCGCCGGAGCGCTCTATCCGGTGGAGTTCTATTTTCAGACAAGAGATGTCGAGGGATTCGAAGACGGCATCTGGCACTTCGATGTCGCAAATTCGGCGGTGAAATTGCTCTACAGGCTGAGTGCGGAAGAGGGTGTCGAAGTCCATTTTGCGGACAAACGCAAGATCAGAGGTTTTCTCTTCCTCCTCTCAGGGATCTACTATCGTTCTTCATGGAAATATAAAAACCGGGCGTTTCGCTACTGCCTGCTCGATGCCGGACACGGGCTGGGAACGATCGAGGCGAGTGCGTGGCTGGAGGATTTTGCGGCGAATGTGCGGTACCGGTTCGATAAGTCGGTACTTCATGAAGCTTTCGGATTTCATGAAGGGGAATTTTTTCTTTCCGCCGCAGTCGTGGGTGCCTGGGAGCGGGAAGAGGCGGCGTATTTCGATATGCGGTTACCGCCGGCAGGAGCGGTCTATGAGCGCTCACCGATGATAGAGCAGGCGTACGCGGACTCGCTGACGCTGCACGGATGCAAAAAGATGACACGCTTTGCCGGCTTTTCGTTCGATAAAAAGCGTTTTGACGAAGCGATCTACACCAGACGTTC
>JALWRO010000187.1 GCA_027080605.1 Campylobacterales bacterium | reverse complement strand
CTTGATATGCTTCAGCCCGAACAGATAGCTGATCGCCAGCCCGGCAAAAATATAGCCGATAATCGTCGGTATTTCAAACTTTTTCAAAAAGACATTGAGAATCGTCGCAATAAAAATAGTGGTAATAAAAACAAGCAGCAGGTTTTCCACAATTTCTCCATTTGATTTGACTAATATTTCTAATATACTATATTTAACATAAATTTTTAAATTTAAGTTGTTTCAGTATAATGATGATAATATGAATCAATTTTAACACCTTTAAAAGGATACCGATGCGATTTCTTTTTCCACTGCTGCTTTTATTCCAGCTCAGTACCTCTCTGTTTGCCCAGAACAGCCCCAAACTGCAGCTGCTTTTTATGGAGATGGAACACTGCCCGTGGTGCCATAAAATGAACGACGAAGTATTCGACAACCCCAAAATTCGCAAAAAACTCGATACCATGTACACCGTTACCAAAAAGCTCCGCGGCACTGAAAACCTGCCCAAATTTGTCCAGCCCCGATACTACCCGACCACCTATATCATCTCCCCCGAAGGCAAGCTCCTCGACGAACTGCCCGGCTATATGGACCCGGCGCGTTTTCTCGACTATCTGACGGAACTCTACCAACTCGAAACTTCCGGAAAAGAGTAGCGTACCGCCGCCCCGGACGCCTCAAAGCGCACCTTTACCCTCCTTTCGATAAAATCACGCAAAATTTAAGATTGTGAGAACACTTCATGAGCGAAAACAAATCGGTTTACAACCCCAAAGATACGGAACAAACCTACTATAGAATCTGGGAAGAGCGCGGCTATTTCGAGATCGAAGGCAACCAGGAGATTCAGGAAGCGGACAAAAACTTCTGCATCATGATGCCTCCGCCAAACGTCACCGGCGTGCTGCACATCGGACACGCGCTTACCTTTACCCTGCAGGATATCATGACCCGCTACAAACGGATGGACGGCTACCGCACCCTCTGGCAGCCGGGACTCGACCATGCGGGGATCGCCACACAAAATGTCGTCGAAAAACAGCTGCTCGAAGAGGGCAAAACCAAAGAGGAGATCGGACGCGAAGCCTTTTTGAAAAAGGTGTGGGAGTGGAAAGCCTACAGCGGCGGCGCCATCTTCAAACAGATGCGCCATCTGGGTATCTCCCCCGCATGGAGCCGTGAACGCTTCACGATGGACGAAGGACTCAAACACGCCGTCAAAAAGATGTTTGTCAAACTCTACGAAGAGGGGCTCATTGTGCGCGGCAACTATATGGTCAACTGGTGTACCCACGACGGTGCGCTGAGTGACATCGAAGTCGAACATGAAGATGTTGCGGGCAAATTCTACCACATCAAATACCCCCTCGCCGACGGCAGCGGATTTGTCACCGTCGCAACCACCCGACCCGAAACCTACTTCGGCGATACGGCGGTCATGGTACATCCCGACGACGAACGCTACAAGGATTTGATCGGCAAAAAAGTGAAACTCCCGCTCATCGACAGAGAGATCGAGATTATCGCCGACGAACACGTCGATATGGAGTTTGGAACGGGTATCGTCAAAGTTACCCCCGCACACGACCCGAACGACTACGAAGTGGGCAAACGCCACAACCTCGACTTTATCACCTGTTTCGACGAAAAAGGTATCCTCAACGAACAGTGCGGCGCGTTTCAGGGACTGGAGCGACTCGAAGCGCGTGAGACGATCGTCGAAAAACTTCATGAAGCCGGTTTTGTCGAAAAGATCGAAGAGCACACCCACCAGGTAGGACACTGCTACCGCTGTAAAAACATCGTCGAGCCCTACATCTCCAAACAGTGGTTCGTCAAAAAAGAGATCGCCACCGAAGCGATCGAAAAGGTCAATGCCGGAGAGAGCAAATTTTTCCCGCCCCACTGGATCAACTCCTTCAACGCATGGATGAACGAACTGCAGGACTGGTGTATCTCCCGGCAACTCTGGTGGGGACATCAGATACCGGTATTTTACTGTCAGGATTGCGGGCATGAATTTGCCACCGAAGAGGAACATCCCGAAAAGTGCCCCAAATGCGGCTCTACCAAACAGGATCCCGACGTACTCGACACCTGGTTCAGCTCCGGACTCTGGCCCTTCTCCACACTCGGCTGGGGCAACGGCGACTGGGGCAAAGGAACGCTCTGGAACGAAGATGACCTCGACAACTTCTACCCCAACTCCATGCTTATTACCGGATTTGACATCCTCTTTTTCTGGGTGGCGCGGATGATGTTCATGGGTGTTCATGAGATGAAAGAGGTACCCTTTTACGACATCTACCTCCACGCCCTCGTACGCGACGAACACGGACAGAAGATGAGCAAATCGAAAGGCAATGTCATCGACCCGCTCGACATGATCGAAGAGTTCAACGCCGACACGCTGCGCTTCACCCTCGCCGCACTTGCCGTACAGGGACGCGACATACGCCTGAGCAAAGAGAAACTGGGACTCTACCGCAACTTCACCAACAAACTCTACAACGCCTCGCGCTTTTTGCTCATGAACGAAACCAAATTTGCCGACCTCGACGAGATCAAGATCAAAACCGATCTGGGACGCTACATGCAAAGCCGCTTCTATCTGGCAACCAAAGAGGTGCGCGACAACATCGACGCCTACCGCTTCAATGACGCCGCAATGGCACTCTACCGCTTCTTCTGGGGCGAATTCTGCGACTGGGGTATAGAGCTGAGCAAAGCGGACAAAGAGAGCATCAAAGAGTTAGGCGCCATCTACAAAGCCTCTCTCAAACTCCTCCACCCTTTCATGCCGTTCATCTCCGAACACCTCTATCATGAACTCAGCGGCACCTCCCTTGAAGCGGGCGCAGACTCTATCATGGTCATGCGCTACCCCGAAACCAAACCGAACAATCCAGACATCGAAGCGATCTTCGCGCTAGTTATCGAAGCGATCGTCTCCATCCGCCGCGCCAAAGCCACCGTGGACATCGGCGGAGAGATCGAGAAAGTCTATATCAAACTCAACGACCGGAACATCGACCTCGAAAGCGCGAAAAAATATATCCAGCGCCTCGCCCGCGTCCGGGAAGTCGCCTTCGTCAGCGAAAAAGAACCCGAATGCGTCGCCGACGTCAGCGACAACCTCGAAGTGTACATCCCCCTTTCCGGCATCGACCTGACACCGATCATCCAACGCCTCGAAAACCAGAAAACCAAACTCGAAAAAGAGGTACAAAAGTTCACCGGCATGCTCAGCAACGAAAAATTCCTCGCCAACGCGCCGGAAAAAGTGGTGAAAGAGAACCGGGAAGCACTAGAAGCCGCCAAAAGCAAACTCGAAAAAGTAACCAGCGAACTCAAAACCCTCGGACAGTAGAAAGAGCGCAGGCTCTTTTTGCCGGGGTGGTTTATGAAATAATCCTCCAAAAAAAATTTTAAACGACACATCATGTCGCGATAACTGCCTATACTTCTCGAAATATTAAAATTAATTAATTTTATTTTTCATTAACTACTTTTTAAGTATTATATTCGCATAAGGATATGCCAATGATCACATTTCATAAAATCGATGTCGCACTGAAACCTGCGACATCAACACCCCTTCCTTTCATCGGCTCGACACTGCGCGGTGCGTTTGGCGTAAGCCTCAAAAAAGTCGTCTGCATCAACCCCTCCTTTACGTGTGACGGCTGTTTCGCCAAAGAAAACTGCCTCTTTTACGACTTCTATGAAGCCAGAAACAGAGCACACCGCTACCGGTTTGACTTTGACCTCAACCCTGAAAATTACAACTTTACACTTTACCTCTTTGAAGAAGCAACCGAAAAACTCCCCTATGTCCTCAGTGCTATCCACAAAATGCTGACCGAACAGGGACTCGGCGTGAAGCGGGAAAAGTTTGGCATCGACACCATCACGTGCAACAGTAAAAAAGTCTTCGACAACGGCAACTTCGACCTTTCAGAGATCACACCGCAACAGTTTCAGCCAGACGAGATCCCGGAGCGCATCACCCTCTCGCTGACCACACCCCTGCGCATGAAGTACCAAAACCGCCTGCTCAACCAAAAACCGCCGCTCGAACCCCTGCTCTACTCCATCCAAAACCGCCTCAGTGAAATCAAAGAGCTTCCCAGGGCAAAACTCACTTTCGAGCCGGACTATCATGAAAAGCGCGCACACATACGCTTCGTAGATCAGACACGACGCAGCAACCGCCAGCGCACCAAACTGCAGATCGGAGGTATCGTCGGAGAGATCGAATATGACAAGATCGATGAAAAAAGCGTCATCCTGCTTAAACTCGGCGAAATCCTCGGCGTGGGGAAGCAGACGGTGTTTGGGATGGGGAAGATAGCGGTAAAAAATCTGGAAACGACGGATAGTGTCGCTTCAAATGTATAGAATAATCAAAATGTAAAGGAGTGTGTATGGCATATTTATACGGTGCTAGTGTGCAAGGCATCCAAGGGTTTATTTTTGAGACAAACAAATTAAAAGAAATTGCGGGTGCAAGTAACTTGATTGAGTGGTTTGTTTCGGAAGGTTTTATAAGAAATTTTCTGATGAACCAAAAGGATTATACTATTTTGAGAAATGCAGGAGGAAATATTCGGATTTTATTTAACAATAAAAATGATTTGGCATATATTGTTAAAGAATTTCCAAAATATATTATGCAAAAGGCGTATGGTATCACTGTTTCTCAAGCAGTTGTCCAGTTTGATGAAAATAGTAACGGCAAAAAGTATTTGAACGCGACAAGTGCACTGGAGAAAAAACTAACATATGCGAGAAATAAAGCGACCATTCCTTTAGACTCTAAATTTAATATTATCAAACAGTGCTCCAGAACCGGTAAACCTATGTATGAAATAAAAAACGATACCCAATATGATAAAGGCTCATGGCAGAAAATGGCTACTGCAGAGGATGCACATTCTGAGCTTTTACTTGAGAAAATAGAAATTCCTA
>JALWRO010000186.1 GCA_027080605.1 Campylobacterales bacterium | reverse complement strand
CCCCGGTCGATATCGATGCGAATATCATGAAGCTTTTGGTGATCGGTTTGTAGGCTGTATTTTAGATTGGAATTGATTGCTTTTCCCGAACCTGTCAATGCGATATGTTCCGGTGTCCCCTGGATTTTCCCTTTCAGGTTGATCGTCTCGTTTAACAGAAAATTTTCTATTTTGAATGTTTTGGCGAAGAGGGTATAGTCCAGATCAAAACGCTTTGAGAGGAGGTTTAGATCGCCGTAGATATGTGTATTCAGGCTCTGGTTGAGTGTGATGTTGGCATCGATGGTGGAGGGTGTGAGTCTGAAAGCGGTCAGTTTGAGATCGTATGTTTTGCTTTTTGCGGCGAGGTAATCGTTGAGAAAGGGTTTGAGGGTATCGTTACCGCCCGGGGTAAAGAGCAGATAATAGGCACCTCCGGTGACAGCAGCAATAAGCAGAAACAGTGTTGCGATAAATTTCATAGATCTCTCCAGTAAAAAATGTGTACTATTTTACCGAAAAGCGCTATCGTCTGTGCTTACATGCCCAGGGCGAAAACATTTGAGAGGGTGTTGATGTAGTTGAAATATCCGGTGATGGCAACAGCTTCGAGGATCTCTTTGTCACTGTACCCGAGCGCTTTGAGTGCGTCGATCTCCTCTTTGGCTATTTTATAGTTATCTTTTCTGGAGGCGCGGATGCAGAAGCGGAGCAGGGCTTTCTCTTTCTCGGGTGCGTCTATGGCATCGACTCCCTGCAGGACTTCCTGGATGCGTTCATCGCTGACACCGAGCATTTTGGCGATATTTTTATGGACATCGACGCACATTTTGCAACCGTTTTCGAGTGAGATCAAAAGTGCGATCGACTCTTTGATATCGTAGGAGAGCAGGGTTTCATCCAGCAGGAAGCGCTGTACCATTGCGTCGGTGGTCATATAGACTTTTTCATCGAGTGCCAGCAGCTTGAAAATCTCTCCAAGTTGCCCGGTCTTTTCCATGATGGGTCGTGCTTTTTCCTGGATTGCGGGAGACATCTCTTCAAATTCGGGTAGTTTGATATGCGCCATGGGGTTCCTTTTTATCTGTTTAAGACCGGTGACAGTCCTTTGTGTGTATAATTAAATATTATACAATTGGTTGCTGAAAAGTTGCCGTTTCGGAGAGGAGAAGAGGATGAACAGGTTCATGAAGTTTCTGATTTGCACATTTTGTGCGACAATGGCGCTGCATGCGGCGGAGTATGATGAAAAAGGGATGAAACTCTACAAAAAGCTGTGTGCTTCGTGTCACGGTTCACCCGATTACGGTGCGGGGCAGCTGGAGCAGGCGGAATGGGAAGATCTCTTCTTTATGCACGGGCAAAAATTGCTGCAGGTGCATCAAACAAAGAGCAGTCTGTATCAAAGGTTGCAAAAAGCGGCGAAGAAACGCAGTTTCCGCCATCTGCAAGCTTACCTGATCGGCAATGCAAGTGACAGCGGCAGTGTCGGAGGGTGCGACGGCAACCGATGCGGCATTACTGCCGGTGCAATACCTATGAAAAAGTGATCTTTTTGAGTGTAGTTAACTAGTCTGAAAACAACTTTTTAAATATATCTTTGCTTTGCTACAATCTTTTGAAAAAGGAGATTTGATGGCAAAGTTTTTGGTGGTAAAAGATATTGCGATTCTCGACCGCGGACACGGGGCACAAAACCGTTTTACGGCGATTGACGGGGTGACGGTGGATGATTACGGCTCATTAAGTCCTGAGAGTCTGTGGGCGGCGAAGCGGGCGCTCTCTCAGGAGGCGGTGCGTCAGGGTGCGGTGCGTATTCATGAAAGCAATTGTGTCGATATGGGAAGCGGCGGGCTGGAGGCGAGTGACGATATGGTGGTGGCGTATAACGGCGGCGATGTGGTCTATACGTCGCTGCAGAGCGGTTTTGCAATTGAAAAGTTTATGATCATGAACTATATGCTTTTGCCTGCGACGAAATTTACCGTACCGCGTATTTCGATCGAAGGGCGTTATCCTGCGGCATCTCCTCATGATGTACTGGAAACGGCGGAGGAGGTTGTCCGTTTTTTGCCCTCTCCCACGCCTCATGAAGTGCGTGATGTGATCGAAATGATACTCGAAGAGAGTAGAATTGTCTACTTTACGCCCGAAGACGAAGCAGCCGTTTTACGCGCGCTGACATAAAGGAAAAAGATGCGAAGAGCAAAAATTGTCGTGACCCTCGGTCCCGCGACTTCTAAAAAGAAGATGATCAAAAGACTTATTGAAATAGGTGTCAATGTATTTCGTCTCAATTTTTCGCATGGCGATCATACTTCCCATGCCAGGACTATTGTGAAGATTCGTAAAGCGTCGAAAGAGTCAGGCAAAGAGGTGGCGATTTTGCAGGATATCTCCGGTCCCAAAGTGCGTATCGGGAAAATTGACGGTGTATTGCAGTTGCATAAAGGAGATGTTGTCGTCCTGGCAAAGAGACCTGATCCGGATGACAAAAAGGTACTTGATATCTCCTATCCTGCGATTATCGACATGGTCAATATCGGTGATGAGGTCTATTTCAGCGACGGTACGATCCGTACGGTGGTGATTGACAAAAAAGGGGAGAGGCTCTGGCTGGAACTGTTGACCGACGGCGAGTTGAGTTCGCACAAAGGGGTCAATTTCCCCACGACGAAAATCATGATTTCCGCCATTACTCCCAAAGATAAAGCCGATCTGGCATTTGGTGCGAAGCACGATATAGACATTGTCGCACTTTCGTTTGTGCAGACGCGGGAAGATATTCAAAAAGCCAAAGCGATCATGAAAAAACATGATTTCAATCCGACGATTATTGCCAAAATCGAGACAGGATCGGCACTGGAGAATCTTCATGAGATTATGGACGAAAGCGATGGGGTGATGGTTGCCAGAGGTGATCTCGGAGCAGAGTTCGGTGTGACTAAGCTGCCGCGTATTCAGAAGCGGATTATCGCTGCGGCGAACCGTGCAAACAAACCCTCCATCACCGCGACACAGATGCTCACTTCCATGAAAGAGAATCCGTTTCCGACCAGAGCGGAGGTGAGTGACATCGCCAATGCGGTCTATGACGGTACCGATGCGGTGATGCTCAGCGATGAAACGGCAGTCGGGAAATATCCCGTACAGGCGGTGCAGGTGCTTCATGATACGATCAAAGATGTGGAAAAAGAGTACCCCTATTTCAAAGATTTTCATCCAGAAAACAGTTCCGATGCCGTCGCCAAAGCGGCGGTGCAACTTGCTTCCAACCTGAAAAAAGAGGCGCTGGTAGCATTTACGACATCCGGATACAGCGCCAAAGCACTCTCCCGCTATCGCCCCGCTGTCAATATCTATGCCGTCTCCCACTCGCTGAGCACACAGCGTAAACTCAGTCTTGTATGGGGCATACACCCGCTGTTTGTGATGCAAGTCAGCGACAACCCCAGTAAACTGCTCTACCGTTTTGTCAAAAAACTGCTGGATGAAAACCGCATCAGACCCGATAAACGCTATGTTGTAACCATGGGCAGCGCCAGCGGAAAAAAAGGAACGACCAATCTGATCAGACTGCTGGATAAAGAGGGGATGGAATCGGTGTTGAAGTATAAATTCTGATGGAGAGAGATTCCGGTGCAGAGACCGGAATCTTATTGGGTATACGTTTTATTGCTGTGCGTTTGCTTGACCTGGTGTCATTTGGGTTGTTTCGGTAAAGTTGTTGTCCCATATGCCGCCTTGTCTTGAGAGGGAGACACCTTTGAGTTTGTCGAAATCTTTAAAATCGATAATTTTGTCGCTTGGGTTATAGAGTACAACACTGTCCCCTTTGTCACTAAGCCCAAAACCGTCAGTAGTTTTGCTGATGGTGATCACTTTGTATCCGTTTGCACTGATAGTTCCTGAGAGCGCTTTAAAAGCATTACCGTTTTGCAGGTTTTTCTTGTCGCTGAGTTTGTAACCGCTTAAATCTAGAGCGGCACCGGTTACGTTTTTGAGTTCTACCCAGTCAGTTTGTTTGTTTGTATCCGGAGAAGAGCTGTTGTTATCCGCAAAAATCTCATTGATGACAACAGGACGCTCAGCTGCAGAGATGATGACAAACGTTTTGCTTTTTACTTTGCTTTTGAGTTTGTTTGCACCCTGTTCTTTGGCAATTGCTTTGAGAGTTGTTTTGTTGGCTGTCAGACTGACATTTGCTGGAGCAGATGCGCAAGTGGTTGAACCGCCTGTACTCTCCTGTGGCTCACTGCCGTCAGTGGTATAGCAGACCGTCGCACCGTTTTCTGCCGTAATCGTGACTGGAAGTGGATTTTCCTGATAGACGCCTTCTCTTTTGGAAAATTTCGGTGCTTTGGAGACGACAAATGCATTCGAATTATTGTCCGCTCCCGGTGTCGGTGGGTTGGAGAGGAAATAGCCACCGTTGTTGTCACGGGCAACGGAGATATCCGGTGCGGTTACTTTGTAGTCTTTGAGATTGAGGGAAGCGATGATAGCACCGCTTGGATCGTAAAGAACCACTTTGTCATCGTTCGATTTCAGTTTAAAATTGGTGTGCAGTGCTGTCGGGTTCGGGTGAGCCGTCGTATTGAAGTCATCTGCCCAAACCAGTAGCAGACCGTTTGCACTCAGTTGTGTGTTATCCGGAAATTTCCATTTGATTTTTTTACTGCTGTCGCTCAGTCCGTAACCGGTAAGATTGACTGGAGAAGAGCCGATATTTTTCAACTCGATCCAGTCGCTGTAAAGTCCGAGATCCGGGTCGGTATTGGTACTGTTGTTGTCTGCCAGAACTTCGTTGATAACGACATCAGAAGAGGCTCCTGAACCACCGCTTGAAGAGCTGCTGGAGCCACCGCCTCCACCGCCGCCGCAACCTGTAAGTGTAAGAAGTGCTGCTAAAATAAAACTAGAATATTTGATCATACTGTTTTTTCCTTTCTTTTATGGGGTAAATTTATATCTGTAAACGGTAT
>JALWRO010000185.1 GCA_027080605.1 Campylobacterales bacterium | reverse complement strand
GAGATGCTCTCTCCAGAGATTGTCGACCGTTTGCAGATAGATCAGTTTTTCGATATCGCGTTTTTGCGATTCATCGACCACACTCATCTTCTGTGCATACATCTTTTCAAGCACATCGATGATCTTCGCGGTAATCGCTTCGGCGTCAAGCCCTTCGAAATCACTCTTTTCAAACTCGATCAGCACCTCTTCCTTGAGCAGTGAAATGAGCCTGTCAAGATCGAAATCCTCTTCCGGCATACCCGGATAGATTCCCGCTCTCTCGACGAGGTTTTCCACATATTCGGCTCTGTTCTGTCTGATCTTTTCGGAAAGATCATATTCGGGATCGAGCAGCTCATTACGATAGGTATAGATCACTTTACGCTGTTCGTTGGCGATGTCGTCATACTCCAGAATATGCTTTCTGGATTCATAGTGCATCGTTTCGACTTTTTTCTGTGCATTCTCCACCGCACGGGTTACCATACCGGACTCGATATGCTCACCCTCTTCGATACCCAGACGCTCCATGATATTTTTAATCTTGTCACTTCCAAAAATCCGCAGCAGATTATCTTCGAGACTCAGATAGAACTGGCTTACACCCGGATCACCCTGACGACCGGAACGTCCTCTGAGCTGGTTATCGATACGCCGTGATTCATGACGCTCCGTACCGATAATATACAAACCGCCCAGCTCACGTACTTCATCGTCAATCTTAATATCGACACCACGTCCCGCCATATTGGTCGCGACGGTGACAGCGCCTTTTCGACCGGCATCGGTGATAATCAGCGCTTCGCTTTCATGATGTTTCGCATTGAGCACACTGTGGGGTATTTTTTCCTGTTTCATCATTTCATGAAGAAGTTCACTCTTTTCGATGGAAGCGGTACCCACCAGCACCGGTTGCCCTTTTTTGTGCAACTCTTTGATCTTTTTGATCACCGCTTCAAATTTTTCACGTTCGCTTTTGTAGATCAAGTCGTTGAGATCCTGTCTGGCAATAGGCACATTGGTCGGGATAGAAACAACATCCAGATTGTAAATTTGCGCAAATTCGGTCGCTTCGGTCTGTGCCGTACCGGTCATACCCGCCAGTTTGTTGTACATTCTGAAATAGTTCTGGAAAGTGATATCTGCGAGTGTCTGCGACTCTTCCTGCACGACCACACCCTCTTTGGCTTCCAGCGCCTGGTGCAATCCTTCGGAGTAGCGTCGCCCTTCACTGAGTCGTCCGGTAAACTCGTCGACAATAATCACTTCACCATCTTTGACAACATAATCGACATCTTTTTCAAAGATATAGTTCGCTTTCAGCGCCTGATCGAGATGGTGGCTGAGGGATGCATTTTCCAGACTATAGAGGTTATCGACACCAAACAGTTTCTCCGCTTTGCGGATACCCTGCTCCGTCAAAATAACCGTTCTGTTCTTCTCATCAACAACAAAGTCTCCGCTATCCTGCTTCACTTCCCCTTTTTCATCTTTCTCTGTCGCCTGTGTCAGCTGTTTGGCAACCTGATTCGCTTTATGGTAATTTTCAAGCGTTCTGTTTGTCGGACCGGAGATAATCAGCGGTGTTCTCGCTTCGTCGATCAAAATGGAATCCACCTCATCGACGATGACGAAGTTATGCGCACGCTGTACCTTTTCACTCAGATCATATTTCATATTATCACGCAGATAATCGAAACCGAACTCATTGTTTGTTCCGTAGGTAATATCCGCATCGTACTGTGCTTTCCGCTGGGCATCATCCTGAATGTCGTTGGTAATCACACCAACGCTGTATCCGAGAAATTTGTAAATGCGCCCCATATCTTCGGCATCCCTTTTGGCAAGGTAGTCGTTGACGGTGACAAGGTGCACACCCTCGCCGGTCATCGCATTGAGGGTAATCGCCAGGGATGCGACGAGCGTCTTACCTTCACCGGTTTTCATCTCTGCAATTTTACCTTCATGAAGTACCATACCGCCCACCATCTGCACATCGAAGTGGCGCATGCCGGTAGTCCGTTTACTTGCTTCACGCGTAATGGCAAAAGAGTCGTAAAGCACGTCATCGAGTGTTTTTTCACCCTTTTTGACAGATTCTCTGAGTGCTGCAAAGGCACTTTTCAATTCATCATCGCTCATTTGCTCATATTTCGGTTCCAGTGCATTGATATTCTGGACTCTTTTGAGGTATTGTTTGACCATTTTGTCATTTTTCGTGCCAAACACTTTTCTTACGACTGAGGATATCATCGGATTTGATCCTTTATATGTAGTTATTTTTATTTTAACAAATATTTAATGTTAATTTGCTAAAGTTTTTTACCATACTATATCGACTTTGTCAATATAAAATTTAATATGTACAAGGAAAAACTTGAAAAAGAGAGTATTTTTATTTCTAACAATCTTAAGCAGTACAGTTTTCGCTTCGGGCATCGCCGATTTGAAGAGTTTTGAGTCAGATTTTAGCCAAACGATTATCAACGACCAAAATTCCCATATTGTCTACGAGGGGAAACTCTATGCCAAAAAAGATAAAAACCAGGCACTCTGGGTCTACACTTCACCCATTGACAAAAAGATCTATTACAGCAGCGGTAAAGTTGTCATTATTGAACCGGAACTGGAGCAGGCAATTTTTGCAAAACTGGACAAAGTGCCAAATATCCTGACATTGCTCAAACAGGCGAAAAAAATCGGGGAAAACAGATATGTGACAACGTTCAACAAAACACGTTACACCATCACCATGAAGAAAGGTACCCTGCAGAAAATCACTTATACGGATGAACTGCACAATAAAATAACGATTCTCTTTAAAAATCAAAAAAGCAACAAAAAAATCTCAGACAAACGCTTTGCCTGGAAAATTCCTGCAGATTACGATATTCTCGAACAGCGGTAAAAATTACCGCTGTTGAAAGAGTTAACCTCTTCTCCAGTGTCTCACAGGACCGACATCCACATGAATAAATCCTTTTCTCGGATAGTAACCGACACCGCCGCGCTTTAAGCCCATAGCGATATTGCGCAGTTTGTGCAAAGGAACACCTTCAACGTTAATATCCGCTGCCATACCTTTGATGTGATAACTGTTTTTCGCTACATTTTGACCACCAAGCTGGTGCCTGAGCCATGCATTGGTTTGCGGACTTCTGTAGCCTGAGATGATATTGAACTTTTTGTCAATACCGATGTGAAGATTGATTTCATAAAGAAGATCGATAAGATCGACATCGATTCTCGTCATTTCACGAGCTCTCGTGTCCATAAATGCTTTGTTTACTTCAAAGAGACCGCTGATTTTATAACAGTCTTTTTCGTAAAACTCCGCATAGTAGTCTTTACCCTGGTGAATTGCACGAAGTTTCAAGACTTTATCGACTTCGGTACTTCCAAACAGGTCACTTTGTGTCACAATCGCGGTTGTTGCCAGAGCCGCTGTTTTCTTTAAAAAACTTCTTCTTGAAACTTCCATACCCTTAGCATCGCTAATTATTTCAGTATCCAAAAATACTCCTCTTTTGCCCTGAGAACAGGGCTTTTCTTAAAAATTCAAGGGGAAATTTTAGCACAAAATAGTAAACGAAACAATCAAAAAGTAAACTAAATTCTTGAACTAAGCTTAAAAAAGTTAAATTTAATGCATTAATTTGGACATTATTTTATCATATCCGTAAATATCACGACGGAAGTTCACACCGTCTTCATTGACCCAGCTGGTATAGTAACGAATATAAACCGGTATTTTTTCAGAGAGACTCAAAGAGGTACTTTCCCCTTTCTTGAGCAGCGCCTTGACATCTGAATAGGGCTTCTCCAGAAAATTTTCCGCAACAAACCAGAGCATCTTCTGAGGATTTTGCAAACGGATACAACCGTGACTATATGCACGTACGCGACTTTTAAAAAGCCGTTTTTCATTGGTATCGTGCATATAGACAGCATATTTGTTCGGGAACATGAACTTCACTTTTCCCAGCGGATTTCCCTTGCCCGGATCCTTGACAAAACTGAACGGTAAATCGCTGTTTTCATCATACTGATACCAGTCTATATCGAACGGATCGATCTCTTTACGGTTCTTTGACCAGCCGTTGTAAGCTTTAAAATGGCGTGTGTTGAGATAGTCGGGATCTTCCTGCAAACGTTTGAGCATCTCTTTTTTGACAATCGACTGCGGCACGCTCCAGGTCGGGTTGAGTACGACATAGGACATATTTGCCTTAAAAATCGGCGTTGGATTCGTTTTTCGCCCCACAACCACCGGCATCTGAAATGCAATCGCATCACCTTCGAGAAAATACATCATGAAAGCGGGAATATTGACAAACACGCAGTTACAATCCATCGGATCTTTTTCCCAGCGTGCACGTTCGAGGTTGATTTTGATCTTTTCAAGCCGCTTATGCGCCGGAACATTGAGTGCGTTTCGGGTCGCTTTATACAAAATACCGGTCTGATGAATCCCCATGCGTTTTTGAAACTTTTTCAGAGCATCTTCAAGTGTTTTGTCAAAAACCGTATAGTCTTCGTCGTAAAAGTCCAGATCGTCGCTCTGAAAGAGACGCTGCGCCAGTATTTTAACTGCGGGACCTTTACTCCCCAGTTTGAGCGCGACATTGGGAATCTGTACAAATCCGCCGTCAGAAACGATTACCCGATACCGTTCGTACGCATCGAGCAGATTCAGATAAAGCGGATTTTTGGTCACCAGACTGTAAAGCGTCTTTTCAATCTCCCCGTTGCTTTTCACGTGCTTCAGCAGAGCGAGATAATCAATCTTTGGAAAAGGCGTATCCCATACATATTTGATATCGCGTGCTTCGGCAAGCCGTTTGAGCTTTGCCTGAAAAGCATCATAATCGATCAATCCCTCGTATAAATCGTGTGCCAGTGTCAAAAAGGCGGCTGTCAGCATCAGATCGAGTGTTATCGTTGCGAGGTTGTACTCTTTTTTGGTATAAAAGGTACCGTCCTGTACTTCATCGAAGAGCGCATCGATTTCCGCCAGATGGTAACGGCTGGTATCCAGCC
>JALWRO010000184.1 GCA_027080605.1 Campylobacterales bacterium | reverse complement strand
ACATGAAACCCCTCTTTTTCCGCTTCAAAAAGGGCATCGATACTGATCGCCTCGACCTCCGGCAGAATAAAATCGGGTTTTTCCCTGCGAATCACTTCCTGTACTTCCTCTTTGTTCTTCATGTCGATCACATGGTGACGGTTTGCGACCAGATGTGCCGGTGCATTTTCATACGCATCTACCGCAACCACTTCGACACCCAGACGGTTCGCTTCGATCGCTACCTCTTTGCCCAGCTCGCCGCTTCCCAGAAGCAGGATTTTGATTGCATTGCTTTTAAGCGGAGTTGAAAGTACCATAGTCATTCCTCATTGGAAAATTAAATTATAATAGTACACAAAAATGCCAAAGAAGTTGGTAAATCAGGGCTTGAATATTTATTACACTTTGCTATAATAGCGCGAAAAAAGGATTTCCCATCACTTACACCATTATTCATACTATTCACCTCTATGCGGCATTCATCTACGGCGGTTTTCTCTTTACGGACAACCTCTTCATGTCCAAAATGGGACAGAGCCTGACGCCGGACGAAGCGCAAAAAGCACGCGAAGCGATCATGAAACATGTCCGGAAAGTGGTACCGCCCGCACTCATTGTCACTGTACTCAGCGGTATCTATATGTTTACCCAGGTTTTCGGGGAGATCGGCGAAGAGGGATTGACCCGTTTTCAGACACTTTTGGGTATCAAAGCGTTTCTGGGACTCTGGCTCGGTATTCGCGGATTTAACCAGGTTTATCTGAAAATCGATCCTTTTGTGTTTAAAAGCCATAGGTTTCCGTTCATTCTGGTGATTATTATCATCGCGCTTTCGCAGTTTATGCATTTGTAAAAAAACGTTTAAGGTAGAAATTTTTATAATTGTGCTATCATAAGTTATTATTATAACAAAAGAGTATATTATGAAAATTATAACCTTCCTTCTTCTGACTGTTTTTGTGACAGTATCGTTGTTTGCCGAGCAGAGTTTCGAGTATCGCGGAGTCGATGTCAAAGTGCGTGACAAAAACGGATACAGGCATGTAAAAGTAAAACGGGAGAGACCTGAGAAGTGCCGAAAACTCTCTCCAAATACAAAACTTGTCTGGGGTGGGAGTTATGCTGCCGCCGCTGTATCGGATGAGTGTAAAAAAACTTTTATCTGTACAACCGGAAAAATCTTGCCGATCAAGATGGATGAAGATATCGAAACCTACGGTGTTCTGGAAGTGCTTTCGTTTATCAAAGAGATGCAAAAGGACAAAAACAAAGTACTGGTCGATGCCCGCAAAGAGCCGTGGTATGAGTATCGTACGATTCCGGGTGCAGTCAATATGCCGTTTTACTATTTTCGTGACAGAGCCTTTTACAAAGATGAATTTGCCTATGCCATGCGCTATCTCGGCGGTGTGAAAGATGAAGAGGGGGAGTATGAATTTGAACACCCCAAAACGATTGTCGTTTTTTGCAACGGTCCATGGTGTTCGCTCTCCTCTGAATTTGTCAAAGCGTTGGAAGAGGAGGGGTTCCCCGTCGAAAATATCAAATGGTTTCGAGGTGGTATGCAGGCGTGGTTACTTGCCAATATGACTTCCACCAGACCGGGTAAATAAAGGAGCACGATGTCTCAGTCAAGTGTTACGATCAACAGTACCAATCTTTTTCAATATTTTGCGATTACCGTGGTTTTTTTCATTATGACCGCAGTGCTGGCGAGTTATGGCAATATCTATAACTATCTTTTCCGCTATTTCTGGGATTTCCTCTTTTTTGCACTCTTTTTGTGGCTGGGATATCTTTTGACAAACAAAGTGTGTCTTTTGAGTCAGCGGGGCAAAAAGCTCCAGGCTCTGGGATGGACATTCCTTTATCTGTTTATGACATTCGTAGTATTTTCTGACGGTCACGGTAGTGTAGCACATTCTGAGGGACTCTGGGAAAAGTTGATGTTGATTCCCGTGACTTTTTATCTCTACGCCAAAAGTCTCTTTTTGCCGCTGATTTTTCTGGGTGTCGCAGGGGTACATAATATTTTGATGTATATTATCTGCCAGCCTTGCCAAAATCCGGAATACTCGTAATATTTCAGCCTTGCTTAATTGAATAGCTATTATAATTACTTATACTATAATTCTATCGGAAACGAATAGAATATATTACTTTCTTTAATACAAGGCGGCATTTCATGAAACGACTCAGCATTATTCTTTCCGGTTTAGTGGCGGCTACTGCGCTTTTCGGCGCTTCCAAACCTGTCACTTTTGAAAAAGTATACGGCAGCAAAGAGGATGACAGCGCAAAATCTGTGCTGGCGCTCTCCGACGGATTTTTGATTGTCGGCGAGACTAAAATGGATCGTGACAGACGTACAGATATGTATGTAATCCGCATAGACAAAAATGGCAAAAAACTCTGGAGTAAAGCGATCGGCGGTAAAGATGATGATTTCGGAGCTGCGGCTATTGCGACGAAAGAGGGCTTTATTGCCGTCGGAACGACGGAGAGTTTTGGCAGTGACCGTTCGAGTGTGTATACAGTGTCGCTTGATAAATCGGGTAATGCAAAATGGCAGCACGCCTATTTCAGCAGTGACGAAAGTTATTACTACGGCAGCGGTATTGTCCCGACTTCCAAAGGTTACAGGGTAGCAGGATGGGAAGACAAACCGGAGTTTTTCGACGCCGAAGTCAACGGTTATGTAGTCGATATTGATGCAGACGGAGAACGGACGAGACTGCGCCGTTACGGTGGCAAAGACGATGACAAACTCTATGATATTTTAAAGACGGATGACGGCTATCTGCTTGTGGGGGAATCGGAGAGTTTGCGCGATGATGAAGGTTTCGACGCCTATGTCGTCAAAGTCGATGAAAAAGGGAACGTACTCTGGCAAAAAGGGTACGGCTGGGGATACGACGAAAAAGCCAATGCAGTCACCGAGGCGAAAAACGGCTATATTTTTGTCGGTTTGACCGAAAGCAATCGTGATAAACGCGAAGAGGCTTATGTGGTCAAAATCGACAAATCGGGAAAAGTGGTCTGGCAGAATACCTACGGCGGCAGATATGATGAAGAGGCGTATGATATCGTGGCTGACGACGACGGCTATGTGATTGTCGGTAAAACGGAGACAGATACCCATGGTCGTGACGATGTATATATGTTCAAAATCGATGAAAAAGGGAAAGTGCTCTGGCAAAAAAATTACGGCGGGAGGGCGGATGATGTCGCCTACAGTGTCGCCAAAACAGATGACGGCTATCTGGTGGCGGGTGAAACGGAGAGTTACGGTAACGGGCGTAAAGATGTTTATTTGATCAAAACCGACAAAAACGGGAATGTTAAGTAAAATCTATCAACACTTTGCTATAATCCCTCAAAAATTTAAGTTAAGGAAACTATATGGGAAGAGCGTTTGAGTACAGACGGGCGGCGAAAGAGAAGCGCTGGGACAAAATGTCCAAAGTTTTTCCAAGACTGGCGAAGTCGATTACCGTGGCAGCCAAGGAAGGCGGTCCTGATCCTGACATGAACCCGAAACTGCGTGCGGCGATTCAAAACGCCAAAGCGGAGAATATGCCCAAAGAGAACATCGACAAAGCGATTCAGCGGGCAAGCGGTAAAGATGCCGACCAGATTCAGGAAGTACATTATGAGGGTAAAGGTCCTCACGGATCGCTTTTTATTGTCGAGTGTGCGACGGACAACAATACACGTACAGTTGCCAATATCAAAGCCTATTTCAACAAAAACGGCGGTGAACCGCTCAACAAAGGCTCTCTTGACTTTATGTTCACCCGCAAAACGGTGATTGAATTTACCAAAACCGACGAGATGGATCTTGAAGAGATCGAACTTGAGTTGATCGATGCCGGTCTTGAAGATATGGAGGTCGAAGGCAATCAGGTGACGCTCTATGCGCCGTTTACCAGTTTCGGTGCACTCAGCAAAGCGGTGGAAGATCTGGGGATCGATACTACGAAGGCATCGTTAAAATATATTCCAAATTCACCGGTTGAGCTGACGGAAGAGCAGATGGAAGAGGTAGAGAAAATTATCGATAAAATCGAAGAGGACGATGATGTCCAGGCGGTTTATACCAATATCGCGTAATATATAACCGTATCCGCTGACATTCGGAAGTGCTGCTTCAGCTGCACCTTTTCGGTGAGACTAAAGTCTCCACTTCCGAAATGTGTGTGACAGCCTCTTAGTTGTAGGGAATTACCCTTACATGAAGTCTGATATCGTCGAGGTTGATCGCTACTTTCTCTTTGATCGGAACGATCGCTTTTTGCTTGTGAAATTTGCCGTTAAGTGTCAGATTGGTATAGAGGGTAACCACACCGTCTTTTTCGTCATCTACTTCCATCAGCAACTCATATTTGTTGTTTGCCTTCTGTGCTTCAACTGCCCCTGCCTGTTTGATCGGTGCGATCATCGACGGAGAGTCGATTACTTTGTTGTTTTTGGTAATGACTGTTTCGATCATATATGTGTCAGATGCAAAAAGTACAGTACCGAGTGAGAGTGCCGTAAGTGCCGTTAAAATCTTTTTCATAAAAATGCTCCTTATAATAAAACTACATGATATAACAAAATGTTAAACAAAAGCTTAACATTCTCTATATCGGCAAATATAACTTTAACTTTATGGTTTAAAGTAAAATATAATTTAAGCTCTTTAAAAGTCTTCAAAGCCACGATCTCACAGAGACTTTGAAGATTTCAGTTTTCTAAAATATATTGAGTTCTACAAGCAGTTCTGAAAAGACTTTTGCGCGTGTTTTGTCATTGACAAGCATTTTATCGACAATACGCGGTAGGTTTCCGGGAAGTGCATTTCCGATAAAAACACTTTTTTGTGAAGCCTCCGGCGCAAAATCGGAGACCAGTTTGTAGGGGCTTGTACCGTGCACGGTGCGATAGATCTTTTCTCCGAAATCGAAAATCTCAAACGCTTCATGTGCTTTTGTTTTCGGAGTTTTACTCAGATGGAGTTTGTATTCGGGTTTGCCGTGGACTTTGTCGACTTGATAATTGTAAGAGATCAGAAATGCCACTGCGGGAAAAGAATACCTTGTCAGCACCCGATCGTAAAAATGTTCGAATGTCTCGTTTGGATTTTTTAGTTTCTGATAC
>JALWRO010000183.1 GCA_027080605.1 Campylobacterales bacterium | reverse complement strand
GTTTGGGATTTTTCGAAAAATCAACACGTAATCGGTTTCCTGACCGTAAACTATTTAACATGGGTCCACCTTGCTGAAGTAATTAAATTTTGCATATGCTATATGGGAGAATATTATTTTATCCAAAATACTTTATTCTATCATAATTAGATAAAATATATTGGATAAAACTAAAGTTGGGGCTTAAGAATACCCCAACTTTTGTGAAATTATTTGAGTTCGACAGATGCGCCTGCTTCTTCGAGTTGTTTTTTTGCTTCTTCAGCGTCTTCTTTAGAGACACCTTCTTTGATGACAGTTGGAGCACCTTCAACAGCTTCTTTCGCTTCTTTCAGACCCAGGCCTGTCAGTGCACGAACAGCTTTGATGACATTGATTTTCTTCGCACCAGCATCTTTGAGAACAACATCAAATTCTGTTTTCTCTTCAGCTGCCGCACCACCTGCTGCTCCGCCTGCGCCAGCTACAACTGTAGGCTGTGCAGATACGCCAAACTTCTCTTCAAACTCTTTAACGAGTTCAGACAACTCCAATACTGAAAGACCGGAAATGTATTCTAAGACATCTTCTTTAGTAATTGCCATTTCAATTCCTTTTTTTATATATTTTTAGACTGCCATTTGTGACAGTTTTCTCTTTTTAAAACGATGAGTGCGTTCACCCGTATGAGGTTTACGCTGACTCTTCTTCACGTTTGGTCTTAAGGTTATCAAGACCTGTGACAAAATTCCTGATGGGCGCTGTCCAGACAGAGAGCAGCATACCGATGAGCTCTTCTTTGGACGGCAACTTGGCGATCGCTGCGATCTGGTTGAGATCAGCAGGTTCACCTTCGAACAGACCGGACTTGATTACAAACTTATCTTTGAAATCTGTCGCGGCTTTATCTGCAACTTTACATACAGATATCTGATCGTCACCCCAAACAAGAATGTTTGCTTCTTTGAGTTCGAGCGGTGTCAAACCGGCATTTTTCAAAGCGATCGTAGCGAGTGTATTTTTCACTACATGCACTTTCGTGTCCGCTTCGTTTGCCAGCTCACGTGCTGTTTCGATCTCCTGGACAGTCAGTCCTGAGAAACCACAAACGAGAATCGCTTTCGCTTCTTTGAACTCATCCGTTAAAAAAGCAACTACTTCTTCTTTGTGTTGTCGTGTCATCTTTTCCTCCTTTCTGATCAATCGGCAGGGCACCCGTAAGGGATGGCAGATTTCGGAGGAAAACTACCTGTTTAAGCATCGCCCCTGCTGTCTTCGATCAAAGATAAACTATCTTACGATAGTTTTTATTTGATTTCCAGTAATTCCTGGGTATCAAGATCAATCGATGGACTCATAGTCAGTGAGAGTGCACCGTGTTTGATATATCTGCCTTTTGCAGAAGCAGGCTTCTGTTTATTGATCGCCTGTAAGAAAGCATTAAAGTTTTTGGTCAGATCTTCAGCACTGAAGCTCACCTTTCCAATACCGGCATGAATGTTACCATGTTTATCAACACGGAAATTGACCTGTCCGCCTTTGGCATTTTTCACTGCCTGAGCGACATCCATTGTGACTGTTCCGGTCTTGGGGTTAGGCATCAGACCTTTTGGCCCCAGAACACGTCCGACTTTACCGACCATACCCATCATATCGGGTGTGGCGATCAAGACGTCAAAATTGATATTTCCTGCCTGGATATCTTCGATAATCTCAGCTCCACCTGCGATGTCTGCACCCGCTGCTTTTGCTTCATCTGCTTTCGCCTCTTTGGCAATGACTGCGACTCTCACAGTTTTACCTGTGCCGGCAGGCAGTACTACAGAACCACGAATCATCTGATCCGCGTGTCTTGGGTCAACATTCAGTTTGAGCGCAACTTCTACAGTCTCGTCAAATTTTGCTGATTTTAAATCTTTAACGGTTGTGATTGCTTCATCAACACCGTACTCTTTCTCTCTATCTATCTTCTTTAATAATTCTTGAAATCTTTTTGAAACTTTTTTAGACATTTAACTCTCCGCATTTTGCTTCCACATTGACCTTGTGGTTTAGGTTTATTTTTCTACTCTTCTATCTCGACGCCCATACTTCTGGCAGAACCTGCAATGATTTTCGCAGCCTGTTCTTTGTCTTTAGTATTGAGATCTTCAATTTTTTTATCAACGATATCCATCAGTTGATCACGTGTCAGTTTGGCCACTTTGTTTTTGAGTGGGTTATCACTACCTTTTTTGATACCTGCCGCTTTTTTGATAAGATCCGATGCAGGTGGCTGCTTGGTGATAAATGTAAAACTTCTGTCTGCATAGACTGTGATGACAACAGGAATATTGAAACCCGCCATCGCTTTAGTTTTTTCATTGAACGCTTTACAAAACTCCATGATATTCACACCCTGTTGACCCAGAGCAGGACCAACCGGAGGTGATGGATTAGCTTGACCAGCGGGGATCTGTAATTTGATCTGACCAGTGACTTTTTTTGCCATTATACTTCCTTTTAAGATTATTGATTGTGATTAGTTGCTTATATGATTTTTTCGACTTGTGAGTAGAGTATCTCAACCGGTGTACTTCTACCGAAAATCGATACATTGAGTCTCAGTGTGCCATGCACCATATCATACTCTTCCACTACACCGGTAAAGTTTGCAAACGGCCCTTCCGTGATCCGTACGCTCTCACCGACATCAAACGATATTTTTGGCTTGGGAGCAGCTTTCCGCTCTGTTTTTTCGATAATCAGATTGATATCTTTTTCACTCAGAGGCGTCGGTTTTTTAGACTCACCGATAAATCTACTCACCTTTGGCAACGACTGGATGCGGTGCCATGTATCGGTATCGAGATCGATATTTGCAAAGACATATCCGGGATAGAGACTTCTCTCGGTGATCTTTTTTTCACCGTTTTTGACTTCGATGACATCTTCTGTAGGTACAAGTATATCTTTCAGCTTCTCTTCTATACCCAATTGTTGAAAAATAGTCTGTATCGCATTTTTGACGCTCTTTTCGCTTCCGGCATAGGTTTGAATAGCATACCATTTATGTGACATTCAAAAACTCCTATAAAAAACTGGAAAGCGACAATGACATTATCGCGTCGATCAATGCCAGAAATAAAGATATAACTGTCACTACGATAAAAACAGATACAAATGCATTTCTAATCTGCTCTTTTGTTGGGAAGATAACCTTCGTCAACTCCGCACGCGATTCGCGAATGTACTGTAATAATTTTTGCATCTGTTACCTCTAAACTTATCTGTTTATGGCAGGGCAAGAGGGACTCGAACCCCCAACCATCGGATTTGGAATCCGGCGCTCTACCAATTGGAGCTATTGCCCTGCAAGCATAAACAAGAGAGTGACTCTTGTTTATGATTTGAGTTTGACTTCTTTATGAAGTGTATGTTTTTTATCTCTTCGACAATGTTTTCTAAGCGCGAGCTTTTCAGTCATCGTCTTACTGTTTTTTGTGGTAGTGTAGTTGATGTCACCGCACTCTTCACATTTTAAACCAACTTTTACTGTCATGTTTTACCTTTTGTAAAACCCGGGCCCGTAAAGGAGCCGAGTTTAAAAATTATTCGATGATTGAAGAAACAACACCGGCACCAACAGTTCTACCACCCTCACGGATCGCAAATCTTGTACCCTCTTCGAGAGCGATTGGCGCGATCAGTTCAACAGTGATTTTAACGTTGTCGCCTGGCATAACCATCTCAGTTCCCTCAGGAAGTGTGATAGAACCTGTAACGTCAGTCGTTCTTACATAAAACTGAGGTCTGTAGTTGTTGAAGAATGGAGTATGACGACCACCCTCTTCTTTGCTCAATACATAGATCTCAGCAGTAAATTTTGTGTGAGGTGTGATTGAACCTGGCTTACAAAGAACCATACCTCTTTCGATATCTTCTTTTTTAGTACCTCTGAGCAGAATACCTACGTTATCACCGGCTTCACCCTGATCCATCTCTTTTCTAAACATCTCGACACCGGTTACAGTAGTCTTCTGAGTGTCTCTGATACCTACGATCTCGATCTCGTCACCAACTTTGACAACACCTCTCTCGATTCTACCTGTCGCAACAGTACCACGACCGGAGATAGAGAAAACGTCCTCTACAGGCATCAGGAAATCTTTGTCAGTATCTCTCTCAGGAGTTGGGATGTATTCATCGACAGCATCCATTAGTGCAAGGATTTTTTCACCCCACTCACCTACGTTACCCTCTTTCGCTTCTTCAAGAGCTTTCAGTGCAGAACCTGCTACTACAGGAGTGTCATCACCAGGGAATTCGTACTCGTCGAGAAGCTCTCTGATCTCCATTTCAACCAGCTCGAGGAGCTCTTCGTCATCTACCATATCTTGTTTGTTCATAAAAACAACGATATATGGTACACCTACCTGGCGAGACAGGAGGATATGCTCTCTTGTTTGTGGCATTGGACCATCAGCAGCGGATACAACGAGAATAGCACCGTCCATCTGAGCCGCACCTGTAATCATGTTTTTGACGTAGTCGGCGTGACCCGGGCAGTCAACGTGTGCATAGTGACGCTTCTCTGTCTCATACTCGATGTGAGAAGTCGCGATAGTAATACCTCTCTCTTTCTCTTCTGGAGCGTTATCGATACCATCGTAATCTTTCAGCTCTGCAAGACCTTTAGTAGCGAGTACCGCAGAGATCGCTGCAGTCAGTGTTGTTTTACCATGATCGACGTGACCGATGGTACCTATGTTTACGTGCGGCTTACTTCTTTCGAACTTTTCTTTTGCCATTGTATCCTCCGATTTTAGATTTTGAATTTTAATACATTAATAGTTGTTAAAGTTTTGGCCAAAACTTTCCTGGAGCTCATAGCGGGACTTGAACCCGCGACCTCTTCCTTACCAAGGAAGTGCTCTACCTCTGAGCCATATGAGCATAACTCAAACAAGCTCGCATCCTAAACTTAACAACACCAAATAACCTGAATGATTTTAAACTAAGTAAGCGTCACTGTATAACTTTTTCATAAAACAAAGATAGATTAAGAAATACGAAATCAGCTCCCAGTTTAAATGGAGCGGGAAACCGGACTCGAACCGGCGACCCTCAGCTTGGAAGGCTGACGCTCTAGCCAACTGAGCTATTCCCGCATAACGTGGTGGTGAGAGGAG
>JALWRO010000182.1 GCA_027080605.1 Campylobacterales bacterium | reverse complement strand
ATCTAATACTATAAAAAATAAAAAAATGTCACAAGTCAAAAAAAATAGATATACTCCTATTATTCCATTTCCTAATAATTTTGTTAAAACAAGTGATAATTATACTTGTAGCTTTTATTTATCAAAATCAGATAAGTGGAATAAAATATTAGATAAAATGAATATAAAGAATGCAACATTTACTGATATAAATATTCCTTTATCTTATTTTAGATATAAAATTTCAAGAAAAAGCAAAATATATAGTAAAGTAAATTCTATTAAACTTGAAACTATTTTAATAAAAAACTATAATTATTAAAATATATAAATATTTAATAAAATTCATCTTAATCAAAGGAGGCAGCGTATGAATCGGTTGTGTTATGAGAAAAGTTTTGGTTGCATGTTGTTCTTTTTGTTTTTTGGCAGTATTAATCTGTTTGCGGCATATATCGATACGCCGAAGTATGACTATAAAACCGGAGAAAAGATATATATTCAAGTCGAAGAGTTGTCGTCGCACAGGCATTATTGGCTGGGTGTCTACAGAAAGCCGAGTGGTAATCACTGGCGAAATGTGGTCAGCTGGCCTCTGGAGAGCGTGCGAAACGGTTTGCTGGAAGTTGAAAAGATCAACACGCCCGGTGAGTATGAAGCCAGGCTCTTTTACAAAAATACGTACAGACTGGTGGACAGTGTGGAGTTTGACGTAACAGAGCGTCAAAAGAAGCCATCGCCTGTTGTGCATAAAGAGGATCAGCAGGTGGAAGATGCCTATATTGATACGGAGAAGTACACCTATCAAACCGGAGAGGATATTTTTATTCAGGTGGTGGGTTTGTCGCATCATAAAAAGTACTGGATGGGTGTCTACAGAAAGTCCAGCGGCAATAACTGGAGAAATGTGGTCAGTTGGCCTCTGGAGGAGGTAAAAAGTGGTCTTCTGGGTGTGGAGAAGATCAATTCTCCCGGCGAATATGAAGCACGGCTCTTTTACAAAAACACATATAAAATGGTAGACAGTGTGGCATTTGATGTAACGAAGAAGAGAAAAGGCGGTACGCATCTGGCAAAGGCAAAAAAAGCACATCATCGGACAGACCATACTCATGACAGTGCAGATTGCGGTACACCCTGGTATAAAGCGAGTTTGACCTATTATACATCTTACCCTGAACCGGGCAGCGAAGAGTGTATTCAATACAACGGTTGTACATGGGCGGGTCAGTTTTACGGTTTGGATCAGAAAAAATCGAGAACCTGGGTCAAAGAGCACAATATCGTCTCCGTACATATGAAAGACTGGGGTTGGCTGGGAATGCGTAAGGTCAGAATCCGTCAGGGAGAGAAAGAGATCGTGGCGACAGTCTACGATGAGTGCAGTGACGATGACTGTGACGGATGTTGTACCCGAAATTTAGGCAATAACAATTTTCTGATCGATATGGAGGAGTATACGAAAAAACGTTTCGGCGCAGATTCCGGAACGGTTGAATTTCAGGTGTGTGAGTAACGCTTCATGAAAGGAGGGGAACAGACCCCTTTTTCATGAGCACTTATGCCGGTTTTACCGCAATAAAAAGCGTTGATATATCGAGAGAATAGCCTTTTGCTTCTTTGACTTCAAATCCTGTCTCTTCCAGCTCTTCCACCAGTTTCTCTTTGGTCAGAAAGCCTTCGATAGAGTTTGGCAGATAGTTGTAGGCTTCGTAGTTACGTGAGAGGAGTCCGCCGATGAGTGGCAGTATCTTCTTCATATAAAAGTCTCTGGCTCTGGAAGGGAGTGTCTGTTTCTGGAGTTTGGTAAACTCGAGAATCGTCAGTACGCCGCCGGGTTTGAGTACCCTGTAAAATTCGGCAAGTCCCTCTTTTCTGTCTACGACATTGCGCAGACCGTAGGAGATGCTGAGAATATCTGCCGCGTTGTCTTTGACAGGCAAATCTTTCGCTTCCGCCTGAATAAATTTTGCGTTCAACCCTTTTTTTCTCGCTTCTGAGAGCATGCCTTCGGAAGGGTCGACGCCGTAGATCTCTTTGACCTCTATCCCTTTTTTGTTTGCATGGATGTTCCAGAATTCACACATATCGCCCGTACCGCAGGCGACATCGAGGATCATATCGAGTTTGGGTTTGTTGCAGAGTGCATATGTTTTTTCACATGCCTCTTTGCGCCATTTTTTATCGACACCGAAACTGAGCACACGGTTGGCGACATCGTAGGTGCCTGCGATATTGTCGAACATCGTGACGATTTTTTGCTGTTGGTTCACATTTTTCCTTTGTTATCTGTAATATTTCAATGCTTTGGGGATGAGCCTTTTCAGTCTCTCAATACGGTGTCGGTCGGCGGGATGGGTTGAAAGAAATTCGGGCGGTTTCCGGCTGTTTCGTGTCAGACGCATCATATTTTGCCAAAAGGCAAGTGCCTGACGGGGATCATAACCCGCTTTAGTCATGAGATAGAGACCGATTTCGTCCGCTTCATATTCAAACTTTCTGCTAAACGGCAGTACCAGACCGAATGTCTCTCCGGCACCGTAAGCCTGGTTGATCATACTGGCATATTTGCCGCCGCCAATTGCCTGTGCCGCAATCTGCTTACCCATACGTCCGAGTTCGATCATACTCATACGTTCGGCGCCGTGCCTTGCGATGGCGTGTGCCACTTCATGACCGATGACAGTAGCAAGCTGGTCTTCGTTTTGTACGGCACGGAAGAGACCGGAATAGACGAAAACTTTACCACCCGGAAGACAAAAGGCGTTGGGCACATCTTTGTCGATGACAAAAAACTGCCATTTATAACCGGGCTGTGCTGCAGCTCTGGCAATTTTTGTTCCTACTTTACGTACAATGGCATTGAGTCGCGGGTCATTGCTGACACGCTCTTTTTGTAAAATCTGCCGCGCTGACTGGTACCCCATCTGCAGTTCCTGCTGTGGAGAGAAGATAACGACCTGATTTCTGTGGGTATACGGTGTTTTGGAACAGGCAACGAATATGAGAGATGTCAGTATAAAAAGCAGTAGTGAGTGGACTATTTTTACCATAACTTGTTTCCTTTCATAGTATAAACATATAATATATGAAGATTATAGCAAAAATAGTTTACATCTTAACACCGCATCAAAACTTGAGTGTGTTTATTGGTGCGGTGTTAAAATGTCATATCTTTAAATTTTTCTAAATATTTAAAGATATTTTGATCAAATTTTCTCTTTTTTCGTAAGAGTCGCTTTTTCTTTTTGTGCAGATAGGCCATCTCTTTGGGATGCTCTTTTTCATTCATATGGTTCAGTAGCATTTTGACAATGAGCAGATATTTGTCCTGCTGTGTATGTTTTGCAAGGAGCTTATGTATCTCCTTTGTCTTTTTCAACAACGGTACATATGCGTCAGAATCGATCTGCTGCACAAAAATATTCACAAATTCTATTAGCTCTTCGAAAGCCGTTTGCAGTTTTTCATAGCTTTTTTCATCATTGCAGCCGTCGAGAAAATTGATAGTCTGGAGCAATTCGCCGTGTTTGCCTGAAACTTTTATTTTAGCACTGTATCCGAATGGAAGCTGTGATTCATAGTTGGTGTAGGAGTTGTTTTTTTCGCGAATAAAGCGCTGAAGCTGGCTGGAGATAATCTGAAATTCGCGGCTGCCGAAATAGTTGCTGATTTTATGTGCTTCATGTGCTGTTTTTTCCCGGATATTTTGTAACATCTCGTCAATGTATGGACTATGCAGTTTTTTGTTGAGTTTGGTAATCTTCGAGGCTATCAGCATCAGGTCGGCGTGGGTTTTGGTGATGCTCAGCAATGTCATCATGTGTAGCAGGATTTTACGGTACTGCTGTTCGTCAAAGATCTCTTCATAGCTTTTGATGATCGCAACAGTGCGTTGCACTTCGTCTCTGAATTTTTCTATCGTCTTTTCGTTATGTGCTGGCTTGGCACTTTGTACTTCTTTTGCATATTCATGAAGTGTAAGATACCGTTCATAAAGGTAAATACGTACAGCATCTGCGCTTTTCATCTCTTTGAAAATAATCTCATGAGGATCGCGAAGTCGTTTTTGTTCGAGGTCTTTGAAAATAGCATATATATTGTAAGGATGTTTGGTCGGATTACCGAAAAGGGCAAGATATTTTTGTTCATATCTGGGATCGTCACTGACGTCTGCTTCGATAAATTTTCCGATAAATGAGTTTTGGACGGTATGGGCTTCCGTATATGAAAAACAGTTGTCCGGGACAGTCAGCAGACAGAGTCCTTTGAGTTTACGGTCATAGGCTTCAAGGTGCATCGTACAGTCATCTATTTTGATCAGATAGATGTACAGATGCAACAGGATACCCCGTTTATCGCGTTTTTTTTGGTGATATTTTTTTTTGCCGATACGTTTGAATGTGACGCTTTGTGCATGTTGCGCGCCGGACTGGATGATTTTTTGATAGGTATGGTCTGTATGTTCGTATCTGATCTCTTTGCAGAGTTTGATTTTGGTAAAGAAGATATCGGAAGTGGAAAATTTTGTTTTAAGATCTTCCAGTATCCCGGATACCTCTTTTTTCAGAAGATAGCGTCTGTACTCTTTATGCATGAAATACTCCTGTTAAAGTATATTATACAATAAAAAGTTACCGGTTTAATTTTTTTTGCCAAAAAAGTAAAAAAATATTTCCAATGTGAATTTTTGGAACATATACAGCTTTGTAATGCGATACGACGATTGAAAAAAGGAGGGATTGGTTTAAAAGAGAAAAGGAGAGAATAACCGGGGAAGAATGTTGTGCCTGCTTCCCCGTCGGAGGGGTTGTTTACTGAACCCGACCGCCAATGTAATAGCTGCTGTTGTGCGGCTGGTAGATTAACTGTACTTTATATTTCTGCGCCCAGTTCTGGACGATTTCATCGACGCTTTTTTCGATTTCGTCCGAAGAGACATCTTTTTTGATTTTCAATAAATTTTTATTGTTGGAGAGGGTAACGTAGGTATGCATTGCCCTGAGGGTATCGTTTAGCTGAATCACATGTTTTTCCAGAGAGGCAAAACCTTCTGTATTTTCGATCACTTTATGTAACTTTTCTTTGTTGGCCTGGTTGGCAGGATAACCTAATTGAATCAAAAACCCGTCAGTCTCAAGCTGTACCATATAAACTCCTTAAAAAATTTTTCTACACTCA
>JALWRO010000181.1 GCA_027080605.1 Campylobacterales bacterium | reverse complement strand
AAAGTTTTTCCACATTCCCCTACTCCCACTCGATCGTTCCGGGAGGTTTGGAGGTAATGTCATACACCACGCGGTTGATGCCGTCCACTTCGTTGATAATCCGCGTACTGATACGCTCCAGCACATCATGAGGAATATGCGCAAACGTCGCGGTCATGCCGTCCACCGACTCGACCATCCGCACGCAGACGGTGTTGTCATAGGTTCGGTTGTCACCCATGACGCCGACACTTTTGACATTGAGCACGACGGTAAACGCCTGCCATACTTTATCATAGTTGCCCGATGCTTTCAGCTCTTCTTGCATGATAGTGTCGGACTCTCTCAAAAGGCGCAGTTCATTGGGTGTTACCTCTCCCATGATGCGTATGGCAAGTCCGGGTCCGGGGAACGGGTGTCTGCCGATCATCTCTTTGGGAAGTCCCAGCTCTATTCCCAGTTTGCGTACCTCATCTTTAAAAATCTCGCGCAAAGGTTCGATCAGTTCAAAGGTCATCCAGTCGGGCAGTCCACCGACGTTGTGGTGCGATTTGATCGTTTTGGAAGGACCTTTGACCGAAACAGATTCGATCACATCGGTGTAGAGTGTTCCCTGCGCCAGAAAGTCGATCCCCTCATGTTTGCTCGCTTCACGGTCAAAGACGCGGATAAAGGTCTCACCGATAATCTTACGCTTCTCTTCGGGATCGGTCACCCCTTTGAGTTTTTCGAGGAACTCTTCGCTCGCATCGACAGTGATAAGATTGATGTCGTGCATTTTGAACATCGCTTCAACCTGCTCCCGCTCACCCGCGCGCAGCAATCCATGATCAACAAAAATCGGCACGAGCTGGTCACCGATCGCTTCATGAAGCAGTGTCGCAACGACTGTCGAGTCCACACCGCCGCTCACACCGCAGAGCACCTTTCTGTCGCCCACTTTGTTGCGGATCTCCTGAATCTTCTCTTTGGCAAAAGAGCCCATATTCCAGGTACTTTCGATACCGCAAATATATTTGGCGAAGTTTTTGAGCATTTTAGCGCCCTCAACGGTATGTTGTACCTCGGGGTGAAACTGAAATGCGTAAATCTTTTTCTCCTCATTTGCGATAGCCGCATAGGGAGAGTTGTCGCTGTAACCGATCATCTCGAAGTTGTCCGGCAGCATATCGACACGGTCACCGTGGCTCATCCAGACGATGGAACCGTCTTCGACATCTTTAAAAACTGGAGACTCTTTTTTCTCGATGAACAATTTCGCTTTACCGTATTCATGATGATCCGCCGCGATCACTACACCGCCGAAATGCTGCGTGATCAACTGCATACCGTAACAGATACCCAGCATCGGCAGACCGAGTTCGAAAATCGCTTCGTCGGGATGGTAGGCATCGTCTGCGTACACAGAAGCGGGACCGCCGCTTAAAATAATACCTCTGGGATTTTTTGCCTGGATTGTTTCTATTTTTTCGTTGTAGGGGACAATTTCGCAGTAAACGCCGTTTTCGCGCAGACGCCGGGCAATGAGTTGGGTGTATTGGGAGCCAAAATCGAGAACGATGATTGGTACATCTTTCATGCAGAACCTTTAAAACTAAAATTTGGGGAGAAAAAAAGCTCTCCCCCGGGACTTAATAAAGTCCCATTACTTCAAACTGAATATACCATATAATGATTGAAACTAAGTAACCCGCGAGGACTGTCCAGGCAAGTTTCATGTGAGAAGCGAAGGTGTAAATACCGCGCATTCTTCCCATGACACCGACACCCGCAGCAGAACCGAAAGAGATGAGACTTCCGCCGATACCCGCTGTCAGTGTTACCAGCAGCCACTGGTCGATACCCATCGGAGGGTTGGCTTTCAGGATGGCGCTCATGACTGGTACATTGTCGATAATCGCGGAGATAAAACCGACACCCACATTTCCGGCACTCGGTCCGATAACATTGTAGAGGCTGACAATATAGTCCAGATACCCCAGAAAGTGCAGTGCCCCGACCGCTGCAAGAATACCGAAGAAGAAGAGTAGTGTATCGTTTTCGACCAGACGCATACTCGCGTAAATATCAAAACTCTTTTCACCGCTTCGTTTAACGCTGTAAGAGTAGAGTTTCAGCAGTGAGAGACCGAACATCATACCCCATGCAGGCGGCAAACCGAAATACTGGTGCCCCATTACCGCACTGAAGATAGTAAAAACACCCAGATAGACGGTCATCATACCGCCCTTTTTGATGATTGGTTTTTTCTCTGTCGCCGCATCAAAAGGCGGCTCTCCCGACGGTACACTGAGATTTAACAAAAATCCCGTCAACAGCCAGCCGGTCACTGACGGTAAAAAGAGATAGAGGAAATCGGCAAATTCCGCTTTCTGCGCCTGCCAGCTCATCAGTGTCGTAATATCCCCGAACGGACTCCAGGCACCGCCCGCATTTGCCGCAACGACGATGTTGATCGCACCGGGTACCAGAAACGCCCTGTTTTTCGGATCGATCGTCAAAAGAACGGTAGAGAGGATCAGTGCGGTGGTCATGTTGTCTGCGACAGGAGAGATGAAAAATGCCAGAAGCCCCGTCAGCCAGAAAAGTTTTTTGTAACTGTAACCTTTTGAAACAAGATTGTACTTCAGCCGCTCAAAGACACCCCGGTCGATCAGTGTTTCGATAAATGTCATCGCCACAAAAAGGAAGAAGAAGATCTCCGCAATCTCCAGAATCAGATGTTTCACTTCGGTATGCAAAGGCGCTGTATCGATGCCGTTACTTGCAAAATAGAAACCGATCAGCATAAACATAAACGTACCGATAAAAAGCGCCGGTTTGGCTTTGTTAATATGGTACATCTCCTCGGCGGCAATGAAGAAATAGCCGATAATAAAGATAAAAAGCGAGGCTATGCCCACCCAGGTATCGGTATAGGTATGGTGTATCGCTTCAGCAGCCCCGTGCTCGCCGGCATAACCGAAAAATGACATATACAATAACATTAGTATGATCCTCAACATCTGTTCCCTTTTTAAATAATATAGTGTGCCCCTAAAGGCTTCTCTCTGTATATCGCACTTTTGACGATATTTCTTGAGGTGTTGAGCCGTAAACGGAGTAATTTGCCTATATCTTTCTTCAACATCTTCTCAATCTCTTCCAGTGCACTCTCCAGTTTACTCCGTTCGCGGGTAATGCCTGCCGCTTCCCACATCAAAATTCTGAGTCTGTTTTTAAGTTCTTTGTCGATCTCTTTTTTCAGCGGCTCCTCCTCTTCACTGAAAGCTTTAACCTGAAAATAGACATCCCGTTTTAAAATGTCATTGACCGCACGACGGGAGAAGACCAGTCCTTCCAGCAGCGAGTTGCTTGCCAGCCGGTTGGCGCCGTGTACACGTGTCGAAGCCACTTCGCCGACGGCATAGAGGTTTTCAACGCCCGGCACTTTACCGTTGATATCGGTTTCGATACCGCCCATCGCATAGTGAAACGCCGGAGAGATCGGTACTTCATCCTGAGGCAGGTTGAAGCCGAGATCACGAAGGTTGAAGTAGATGGTCGGAAAACGGTTGCGGAAAAACTCTTCGTCGAACATACTGCAGTTCAGATAGACTTCGAGTCCGGTTTTCTGTTTCCAGTCGTTGATGGCGTGGCTCACCATACTGCGGGGACTCAACTCTCCCCGGGGATCATATTCAAATAAAAAGCGCTTGCCGTTTTCATCGACAATATGCGCCCCCTCGCCTCTCAGCGCTTCGGTCAGCAACTGTTTTCGCGCACCCCGGTTGTGGATAAAGACCGTCGGATGAAACTGCATCATTTCCATATCGCGCAGATCACACCCCTTTTCGATGCAAAGCCCCTGCATATCGGCACTAATCGAACTTGCGTTGGTGTGGTATTCGTAGATGGATCCAACGCCGCCACTGGCGATAATGACACTTCTGGCGTAGTAGTTGCGAAACTGATCTTTGTGAAAGACCCGCACGCCGTGGCAATAGCCGTTTTCGATAAAGAGGTCAGTAACGGTGGAGTTGTAGAGCAGTTTGTGCGGATTTTCCCGCATCAGAAAATGGTGAATATAGCGTCCGGTCGCATCACCGCCGGCGTGTAAAATTCGGTTGCGAGAGTGAGCCGCCTCTTTGGTGTAGAGCAGATTGCCCTTTTCGTCGCGGTCAAACGCCATTCCCCGCGCGATCAAATCGTCGATGGCGGCACGTCCGTCACGGCACATGATTTCCACCGCCTTTTCATCACACAGACCCGCACCCGCTTCGAGCGTATCGGCAACATGTGCCGGGATATCCTCTTCATCAACAGGAACGGCGACACCGCCCTGCGCATAAAAGGTGTTACAGTCCCAGGAGTTTTGTTTACAAATGAGCAGAATATTTTTATCTTTTCCAAATGAAGCGGCGGCGTTGAGCCCCGCGATACCGGTACCGATGATGATGGCGTCGTAAATCTTCTCTGTGTGTATCATTTTGTCTGACTCTTTGGTGGAACATAGACAGGATCTGTTTTATATCCGCACGCAGAGAAAAAAAGCAGGATAGATGCTATAATAAGGACATGAAAAGTTCGGAAAAAATAATTTCGCATATGACGGGTAAACCTCTGTTTCAGAAAATTGGTCAAAAAAAGTGTTTTGCAAAGGTTGTCTCGCTGCTTCCGCCGCAACTGGCAAAAGCGGTGATGTTCACGTATGTCAAAAACAGGACACTCTTTTTTGTTTTAAACCACCCCGGGCTTAAAATGGAATTTAATTATAAGATCACTCTTATAAAAAGTTTATTAAAGAAAATTAAAGATATTGATCCCAACTGCAAAAATATGGATATTACGGATGTCAAAGCTTTTGTCACCAACAAGATAGACTTCAATCCGCCGCCCCCGCCGCCGGAGAGCAAATTTACCTACAAAGAGCGCGCGAGCGGCAGATTTTACAACTTCGCCACCGATCCGAAACTCAAAGCGCTTTTTCAGCAGATCAAGGAAGAGATCCGCAAAAATGCAGCTTCTTAAAAAGATTCAGTCCCTCCCTGATCAACCCGGTATTTACCAGTACTTCGACAATGACGGGCGACTACTCTACATCGGAAAAGCCAAAAGCCTCAAAAAGCGTGTCAAAAGCTACTTTCGTTTCACTCCGGAACTCGCCCCTGCACCCAATGTCGGCGCGCGCATCTACAAGATGCTCACCGAAACCGTCAGACTCGAATAT
>JALWRO010000180.1 GCA_027080605.1 Campylobacterales bacterium | reverse complement strand
AACTGCTCTTTTTACGTTTCAGCATCGCCCTGCAGCAAAAAAGCGACAGGACATTTACGCTCCACAAGCAACTCCTCTCCTACCTGCAAGCCCGCATCAGCAGCGATCCCGACGTCTATGAAGATGTAGACACACTCCTGACACAGATGGAAAAACAGATCTTCGGTACTGTTGCCGCGATCAAAGGCAAAGGGATGCAGGAGCTACAGAGTCAGGCAAAACACCTCTGGAAAATCGCCAACCAACCGCTCTTTCACATCAACAAAACACCGGTAAGCATCGTCAAACTGCTGATCTCTTTACTTATTTTTATCATCGGATTTCTGATCGGTAATCTGTACAAAAGGCAGATCCAGCGTCTCTCCCACAAAAACAGAGCCGTCACCGCAAGCACCCGTACACTTCTGGCAAATATGGGCTACTATCTGATCTTTGTGATCACTTTTTTTATCGTTCTCAAAGTGCTTGGTATCGATCTGAGTTCCATCGCACTGGTTGCCGGTGCGCTCTCTGTGGGTATCGGTTTCGGGCTTCAGAACATCATCTCCAATTTCGTCTCAGGCATCATTCTGATGGTCGAGCGCAGTGTCAAGATCGGAGACTATATCCAACTCGACAACGACATACGCGGACATGTCGTCGATATCAAAATGCGTTCTATTACCATCAACACCAACTCCAATATAGACGTCATCGTCCCAAATCAGGATCTGATCCAAAACCGTGTCATCAACTGGACGATGAATGACAAAATACGCCGTTTCGAGATCCCTTTCGGTGTGGCATACGGCACCGATCCGCAAAAAGTAATCGATGTCGTACTTGAAGCGGTCAAAAACAGCAACTTCAACGACATCTACACCACACCCGAACGCCATACCAGAGTCATCATGACCGGAATGGGAGACAGCAGCGTCGATTTTGAACTCTTTGTCTGGGTGGAGGGACGGGAAATCCTCTACCCCAGACGTACCACTTCGCGCTTTCTGATCCTCATCTACAACGCGCTGTATGCCAACGGCATCGAAATCCCCTTTCCTCAGCGCGATCTGCACATCCGCTCTGTCGATACGACACTGCCCGTTTCCATACAGGAACTTAAAACAAAGGAATAACCATGCAAGCATATATCTCTATACTTTCTCATGACATCATCGCCCTCATCACCATTCTCAACCCCATCGCTGCGGCGAGTATTATGGTGACGATGGTCTCACCACCGACATCGGAAAACATCCGACCTGTCGCACTTAAGGCGACACTGACCGTCATCATCGCCTCGCTGGTCACGCTCTATACCGGGCAGCTGATCTTCAAACTCTTCGGCATCAGCGTTCTCTCCCTCAAAGTGATCGGCGGTATCATTCTGATGCTCATTGCCATCAACATGGCATACGGACAGCCCTCCAAAGCCAGACACACTAAAGAGGAGCAGGACGAAGCGGAAGAGAAATAGGATGTTTCGGTCATCCCTATCGGTATTCCGATCCTCTTCGGTCCCGGAGTCATCGCCACCATCATCGTACTCAACAGTAACCATGCCAAAGAGTTTCCACACCTCATCAGCTATGCACTGTTGACGGCAGCCATCTTTGCGGCATCTCTGGTTGTCTATTTCACCCTGCGCTATGCAGGTGCGATCAACAAAGCACTGGGCGTTACAGGCATGAAGATTCTGACACGGATCATGGGTCTGATCGTCGGAGCGATCGCCGCACAGTTTCTGGTCAGCGGTATCAAGGGATTGTGGGGCACACTCTGAAGGAGGACTGCTTTGTGCTTGTACCTGTAAAAAAAGCAAAACGAGGAGTACCATGTCCCGCTTCACCGCCTTTATCCTTTTCAACATACAGGCATATTTTGCCTACTGGGCGATCGACAAACTCTTTACACTCTTTAGCTGGTACTCCAACCCGAAACTCGGTCAAGATCTCATGGTGATGCCCACCACCGCCGATCTCTGGCTCATCATGATCAATGTACTCCTCTCCTCCGGTATTGCGTATTATCTGCTGCGAAAAATCAAAACAAAATATTTGCCTTAACAATCCCTTTTTTCAGAATATGTTATGATACTGACATCACACAGGAAAGGTACCCCAATGTCTGATAAATCTGAAATAGATACAAAAATCGATCCAAAAGATCTGATGGCGGTGGAGCGCTCCACGACAGCACTTATTGGCACCTCTATCTCACTGATTGTACTCGGATTTGTCGTTGAAAAATTTGAATTGTTTCTTCATCTTATCAGCGTTGAACTTAAAGGTAAAGAGACTTCTTCTGTACCACAACTCGTTCATGCTATATATTATAATTATCTGGGAATATTTATTGTTCTTGCAGGTATCGTTCTTGCTCTGTACACCTATCGTTATTATACGCGATGGGTCAGACATTTGCAAGAAGGAGTAATAGATACAGACAGGAAAATTTATCTCATTCTTGCTATTTTTATAGCATTTATCGGAGTATTGCTACTCGCCAGTATGATAATACTTTGAAGAAGAAATTGATATGAAAATGGTAAAAATACTCAATTACAGTGCATCGGTACACTGAGAAACAATACTATATATCGCGAGAAAAATATCACAAAAGAAATGCTTAAAGCAAATCACTTGCATATGAAATTTTCCCGGAATTTAAATATAAAAGGAACCCTGCTATGAAACTCAAAGAAGCCTTAAAAGAAGACAAGGAACTTAAGGTTGTTATTGTTATTTTATTGCTTATCGGGACAATCATCGGAACAGCCATATCCTATACCACTGCTGTTGAAATTAGAAAAACCGAGAGTGGAAAGTTTTGTTCAAAATGCCATACCATGGAATCCATGACTCAGACACATTATGCTTCATTGCATGGTGGCAATAATAAGTTCGGTGTTGCAGCACAGTGTGTTGACTGCCATTTGCCACATGATACCCTGATAAACTATATCACTACAAAAGCAAAGTTTGGATTACGTGACGTGTACACAGAGTTTTTTACAAATACTGCAGATATTAACTGGACAAAAAAAAGAGAACACCCGGAAAAATTTGTTTTTAACAGCGGTTGTTTATCTTGCCATACAAGTTTGGATCACTCGTCAATGGGAATAACTGAACCGGAAATCGTCAAAAAGGCTGATGCCAGGACATTAAAAACAAGTTGCCTTGAATGTCATCCAAATGTGGGGCATAAAAGAAACTAAACAACGAGAACCGTGTCCAGCTTTACTGCCTTTATATTTTTCAACATACTGACATATGTTATATATTGGGTAATATTCTCCTCTCCTCAGGCATTGCCTGGTATGTGCTGAGGAAAATCAAAACCACCTATCTTTCTTAACAGATCCTCCTCTCAATGTGCGTTAACTAACAGACTTTCTCTCCTGCTTCTCCTATAATTTCAAAAAAACATCAAGGAGAAAAAAATGCAAAACGATATCTTTGCCACACATCTGAGCCAGGCAGACACCAACACACTGCTCAGATCGGTTTACAACTGGATGATGGTAGGCTTGATGGTCTCCGGACTGACCGCCTTCATGGTCTCGCACAGCCCGACATTACTGCACATCCTCTTCGGCAACCCTTACATGATCTGGGTACTGTTGCTGATCGAACTGGGACTGGTATTTGCCATCTCCGCGGGGATCAACAAAATGGACGTCTCCACTGCGCGGGTACTCTTCATACTCTTTTCATTCATCGACGGTCTGACACTGGGGAGTATCTTTATCATTTTTACGGAGACCTCCATCGCCACCGCCTTTTTCATCGCGGCGCTGACATTCGGTGTCATGAGCCTCTACGGGTACTTTACCGATACCGACCTCGGTTCCTGGGGCAATATCCTCTTTGCCGCACTCATCGGTCTGATCATCGCGATGGTCGTCAACTTCTTTCTCAAAAGTCCGGCTTTCGAGTGGTGGATCAGCGTCATCGGCGTCATCATCTTCGTCGGACTCACCGCCTACGACACACAAAAGATTAAACAGATGGGTGAAGAGATGGGAGCAGGCGACCGTACAAGTCTCAGCCGTGTGGCGATCGTCGGCGCGTTGTCACTTTATCTGGACTTCATCAACCTTTTTATCCTTTTCCTCGATTTCTTTGGAAACCGAAGAGATTAAGAAGCCAAACATGATGCAACAGAAGTTCATGAAACGTGCGCTCGAAGAAGCCCAGAAAGGTGTCGATGCCGGTGACGGCGGTCCTTTCGGCGCCGTTATCGTCAAAGGGGGCGAAATCATCGCCGCAGGGCACAATGAAGTCGTCAAAAACAACGACCCCACCGCCCACGCGGAGATCGTCACTATACGAAAAGCCTCCCGTAAACTGGCGCACTTTCATCTCACAGGCTGTCAGCTCTACATCACCGCCGAGCCGTGTCCGATGTGCTTTGCGGCGATCCACTGGGCACACATCGAAAAAGTTTTCTACTGCAACACAAAAACCCAAAGTGCCCAAATAGGCTTTGACGACACGATCATCACCGAGATCATCGAACACAGACGCCCCAATCCAATTGTTTTTGTACATACACCGATGGAGTCTTGTCATACACTTTTTAAAAAGTGGTTTGATAAACCGGATAAAGTGCTTTATTGAATGCTTAACTATCAACAAATTTATATGCTACAACTTAGAAAATCTTCAACTGAAGAGATACAGGATAAACTCCGCTTTGAACAAAAAGCCGAAACAGATAGTTTTTAATGCATCAAAATACATTATATTGTGTTAGCTAGATGACAGTTTAAACACTATTGTTTGTTATATAATAGATTTTTAGAAACTATCTTATAAGGAGTAGACCATGAAAAAGAAGTTAATTATTTCTACCATTTTGGTATCATTTTTGACCACTATTACAGCATACGCAGAGGTTGTGGCAAAAGAAGAAGCTGCTGCGCTGAAAAATCCAGCTATGACAGAAGGTAATCCTCATGCAAAAGCAAAAGTAGAGGAGTCTCAGCTTAAAGAGAACTTTGAAGCAAAAATGGATGCTCCAAAATTTGAAAAAGAGGTCAAACAAGATCTTAACGACACTGTCAAAAACAATGCCGAAAAACAAGTCAATACTTTCGAAAAAAAAGAGATGTTAAAAGCAAAAAAAGAGATCTCAACATTTAAGAAAGAATCATTAACAGACAAAGAAAAATCGGTTCATTAAATATGAAGAGGAAAGTAATTTACTTTTCTCTCATC
>JALWRO010000179.1 GCA_027080605.1 Campylobacterales bacterium | reverse complement strand
GCTTGAGAAGTGGGGCAAACGGTTTCGTCTCTTCCATGAAGCGGGAAGTATCGATTTTGATGTCGTGGTTATCGCGACAGGTTCGGTGGCGATGCCGACACTCGGCAGTTCCGATTCCGGGTTGCATTTTGCTGTTGGGATGGGGCATCGTCGTTTTGAACCGTTTCCGGTACTGGTACAGTTGCAAAGTCATGATCCGTTTTGCAGCCGGTGCAGTGGTGTCAAGGTCGATGTGGAAGTGACCGCCGTGGTCAACGGTGTCCGGGAACAAACACTTCGGGGTGATCTGCTTTTTACCGGTTACGGACTTTCCGGTTTGGCGATTTTGGATATCAGCCGTATGATTTCACACGGATTACAAAAGGGGTATCGCTGTCAGGTGGAGATCGATCTGCTCCCTGATATGACACTGGGGTCACTGAAAAAAATTTTACAGAACAAGAGCAAACGTTTTACCGAAAAACCTCCGCGTCTGTGGCTCAACGGTATGTTGCATAAAAAGGTCGTAACTGCTTTGCTGGAGTCCCTGAAACTGCAGCATAAAAGTGTGTTGGGGATGAAAGATTTGCAGCGTCTGGCATACTCCATTAAACATTTGCAAATCGATATTTTCGATACACGCGGTCCCAAAGGGGCGGAAGTGATGGCGGGCGGTATTGATTGCAGTGAAGTGGATGCAAAAACGATGGAATCAAAACTGGTCAAAAATCTTTTTTTGACGGGAGAAGTGCTGGATATCGACGGAGACAGGGGAGGGTACAACCTCCACTGGGCATGGGCGAGCGGTTATCTCGCGGGGAAAACGATTTTGGCTTCCGAAAACTCTTCATGAAGCTGGAAAACGGCTTCCTGCAGTTCCCTGAAAAGGAGCGTATAGTCGGTGTCGCGTTTGAACATGGCAAGCAGTTCGATATGCTCGGTATGAACATAGATTTCATCGAGGTTTAACTTATCTGCTTTTACACTCAGTTTATGGGCATAGCGTACTATCTTTTTGTACTGTTTCTGTTCGATAGCATCTTCCAGATTTGCCAGCTGTACCTGGGCGAAGATGAGAAATGCGTCTAATTTATGCATGAGTCTCTCTTCGGAGAGACCGAGTTCGTGTGCCAGTTGTTCCAGATTTTTCATTGTGACTCCATGTATCTCTGTTAGTTTGTCAGTACTTTCGTTTCGACTTTGCCATTTTCCGAAAGATGCTTCTCCTGCAAAATTTCACCGACACCTCTTTGATAGTAACCGGGGGTGTCTCCGCAATCGATTTCAATGACATCTTTGAAACTTTTGCCTTCAAATGTGAAATTATCCCACAGTTTTCTGAGGGTACAGTCCGATTTTTTAACCGTTACGATATCTCCAATATCGACCGTCGGCTTAAGTTCTAAACGCCCGTTCTCTTCGCCGTTGGTATAAAATAAAACAGTTATATTTTCTTTGTCATTTCTGTAAATAGTTTTCTCATTTTGCGAGAGGTCGGAGACTTCGGTGACGCTGTTCGCTTCTCTGGTGTAGCGTGTTTTATACTTTTGTGTCTTTTCGCCGCTGGTTTTGATGTAGTTGTTGGTTGTGTCGCCGGCGGGAACGAGATAGTCCCAGAGAGCGATAGCACCGTTGTTGTAGTTCTGGTGCACGGGTTCTGTACGCTCAGCTTTGGTATCACCCGTAGCACCGCCGCAGCCTGCCAGGGAAAATATCACTATCCATACGGGTATAAATTGTATCAAACGCATTATCTTGTCTCTCTTTTTATCGTTTTGTTTGCTATATAGTATATCGGTATCTGTTGCCAAAATTTTACTTTAAATGCCCAAAGAGGCTTCATGAAGATAAAAAAAAGCGCTTTTGTCTTAAAAAGTAACATTTTTTTATCCATGTTCTCTGAAAAAGAGTGCCTCGAAGATGAAAAAGAGGGTTGTTGCCGACGGTGCGAGCAAAAACCATAAAATCAGCCGCTCTTTGAACAGGTAGTAAAACACCCCGATCCAGCTCAGAAACAGCAGTGCCAGATGGACGATGAAGATCGGTTTGTGTACGAGGATCAGTTTGCTGATATAGGTAAAGAACATCGCGACACCGATCGCGGCGATGTAGCGTAAAAGCTGTTTGAGATCGCCTGTTTTTCGGTACTTCATGTAGAGCAGCAGGATTGCCGCCAGCAGTACCAGTGCCATTGCTATATAGAGTCTCATCGTTAACGCTCCGTTTGCCAGTCATCCTGTTTGGGTGACTGCGGTTTGGGATTTTTGTAACCGGAGAGCAGTTTCAGTGCATCATACTCTTTTTGCAGTGACGGGTCGTGCAGCACTTTCATCTCTGCGGCAAATTTGCGTCTGAAAAGTGCAAATACATTTCTATAACCGTCGCTGACCTGCAGCGGGCACGATCTGCGCTCCCATGTTTCGATATATTTGTATTCCGGGCGATCCGGTGGATAGAGCATACACTTTCGGTAAAAAGGGATGATGACAGGCTCTTTGGGCGTGCGTTTGTCGTTACACCCTTTGCGTGTGTCGATAAGCCAGTTTTGGATAAGGGTGACATATTCGCTCAGGAGTATCCCCTTTCGGATGCCGCTGTTGTCGAAATAGAGATCCTCTTTGAAGTGCGCTTTTTTTGCGACACGGTACGCTTTGCCGTTGCGGTCTTTGTAACTTGCCGTCAGGGTCAGGGCATTTCCCTCACCTCTCTTTTTCAGTTTGACGATGATGATCCCGCCTTTGGTTTTGCCCTCCTGTGTGGCGCTGGGGAAGAGGGTATTGACATAAAGCAGTGTTTTGGTCGCTTTGTCCGCTTCCGGCGATCCGTAGACGCCTTCGATTTCGTATGCATCGCTGTCGAGTGCCAGTTTCAGGTCAAATACCAGTGGTGTGACCATGAAATCGAACTCGTCGTCGAGGCGTTTTTTGAACTCTTTGAGCGAATGGACAGCAAAGTAGTTGGCGCCCCTTGTTTTGGAGACACGCTCCACTAAGTCGGTGTTGAAATCGACACCGATACCGATGAAAGAGGTATAGACACCTCTTTTCGCCGCTTTGTCCACCATTCCGAAGAGACCCTGTTCACTCAGCTCTCCCTGGTTGGGCATGGCATCTGTCATGAAGATGATACGGTTTTCGTACTGGTCTCTGTCCTCTGTGTTTTCATCGAGACTTTTGAAGAGTTCCAGCCCCGCTTTGTAGCCGGCACTCCAGTTGGTACCGCCTTTGGGCTGGAGGTCGAGAATATGTTTTTTGATTGCGTCCATATCGGTCAGGGCGATGGGACGCAGAGGTTTTGCCCGGTAGGCTCTGGAGTCGAAGAGTACGATACCGAGGCTGTCTTCAGGACGGAGGTGTTTGAGCATCGCGACCAGTGATTCGGTGGCGATTTGCATTTTAGATTTATGGGATGCTTCCTGTGGCGGTGTGCGTCTCTTTTGGTCGTAGTAGTACTGAGTAAAAGGTGAACTCATGGAACCTGAGATGTCGAGTACTACTACCAGATTTAGTTTTTTGCGGGCAAAGTCGGATGCTTTGATGTTGGAGTTCAGTCCTACGGAGAGGTAATACTCCTTCTCGTCGGTAAAAAGGTTCTTTTGTACGGCGGTGGCGTAGCTCGGGCAAAAAAGCGTTTCGCACGCTTCGTCACTTTTCTTGCCGGTGTCGAAGTAGTGTTGGTAAAACACACCTTCATAGGTGATGCTTTTGAGTTTGGGAAGGTAGCCGTTTTTCAGATTGTCGTAGAAGTTGTTGGCATCTTTTGCCCCGCCGACGGCAAACCCGAGTTCCGGCGCGGCATTCATACGCATCGATTTGAGCATGGGTGCAGGCATCGCCGTGGGTGCTGAAAAGATACCTCCTGTCGGCATAATACGTGTATGCTTTCCGACAATACCGTCATTGGAAGGCATGGTGGCATTATACTCCCAGTCGTCGATTTTTCCTGTCTGGTGCGGTTGTTTTTTTGCCATGGCGCTTAAGCTGACGGCAAAAAGTATTAGAAATAAAAATAGTTTAATTATTTGCATTGCTTTCTCTCTTTTTATAGGCTATAGGTATTATACATTAAAATTGAGTATAATTTGTGAATGTTACAGACAAAATTTTTACTCCCCTTTTTTTTACTTTTACAGGGATGCTTTCTCGGCTTTCAGCCCGAAGACGGCAAGGAAGAGTCGATTGCCGCTTCTTCCGCCTGGCGGAAAATTCCTTCGTCGACTTCTAGTTATCAGCAATGTCGTGATGAGATCTATCCACTGCTTGCACTGGCAAAAAGTGAGCTAGGTACGCGTTACAAATACGGCGGTATGGATGAACGGGGCTTTGACTGTTCCGGTTTTGTCGCTTATGTGTATGAAAAAGCGCTGGGGAAAAAGCTCCCGCACAATGCCAAAGCACAGTCAGAGTATGTGCGTATCTACAATCTTTCTCAACTGGAGCCGGGTAATCTGGTCTTTTTTGACACTTCCGGAAAGGGTAAAATTAACCATGTGGGGATCTATCTGGGTGAGGGACGTTTTATCCATGCCTCCAGCGGTAAGGCATACAGTGTGACGATCTCCGATTTGACAAAAGGGTTTTACAAAAAAGCGTATCGTTTCGGTGGTAAAGTGAAGCGATGGTAAAAAAGGAGATTCTCGTCATCGGCGCCGGGGCAAGCGGTTTGATGGCAGCGGGAAGATACAGAGAGCGTGATATCGCCCTTTTGGAAGCCAATGACAGAGCGGCACAGAAAATCAAAATCTCCGGCGGGGGAAAGTGCAATATTACCAACCAAAAGGTATCGGTGCAAAACTATCTGGGCGATCCCGCGTTTGTCGGGGATATTTTAGAGGGGTTTACGCAACACGATCTGTTGCGATGGCTTAAAAAACGGGGATTGACGCCGGTATTGCGCAAAGGGACGCAATATTTTTGTCCTAAAAGTTCCGAAGAGTTGATCAGCATACTGCTTCATGAAGTCCAGGGTGTTTCGCTGCTGACCGGACACAAAGTGTTGGATGTGACGAAAAAGGATCGTTTTATCGTGACGACCAACCGGGGAAAATTCGGCGCTGAAAAGCTCATTGTTGCCACGGGCGGCATGAGCTTCCCGAAAATCGGTGCAAGTGATATCGCTTTTCAGATCGCCGAAAAGTTCGGGCATACGATTCATCCGACCAGACCCGCACTCGTCGGACTGACACTGCAAAAGGAGCAGTTCTGGATGAAACCGCTCAGCGGTATCTCGC
>JALWRO010000178.1 GCA_027080605.1 Campylobacterales bacterium | reverse complement strand
GGTATTGAAAATGACAAAAAAGAGACCGGTCACTACCGTCACTTCGGGCACATAAAAGAGTGGTGTCCCGACAAACGGTATCTGCAACAGTGTAAACCGAATAAAAAAACGATACACTTTGTCGAGCCTCTCCCACACCGCGGTTTGCAAAAAAGCTCTGGCATAGAGAGCCGCCGCAACAATCATCAGTGCAATTTTCGGCACAACTATCGCATCATCGATTTTGTTAAACCAAAGCGGCGCGAAGGAAGGTAGAAACCCGGTGTAGGTCACCTGCTGAAAAACAAGCGTCGCCAGATAAAAAAGATAGAGCAGGTAACTGGGGTCTCTTGCATACAGATACATCAAAAGACTCAAAATCGCCAGTGAAAGCAACATCCCAAGAAAAAAGAGGATGATATCTTCCCGATGCTGTTCATGATGCTTGAACTGTTCCAGCGGCTGTATTGAGAGACCGAGCTGAAGTGTCGTTGCGATATTATGCACATGCAAGAGACACTTCAGGTGCTGGTGCGATGCAAAATCAAGTCTGAACGCAGGATTCAGAGTATGCGTATACTCTCGTTGCAACAGTCCCTGATGCTGTTCGGAAAGCCCTTCACAGTAGAGATCTGCTGTCTCAAGCAGTGGATTGTCAAGCACCAGCATCACCTGCTGCGTCTTGTCTGAGGGATTGAAAAGTTTTAGATCAATCCATAAATGGGCGGAAGAGAAACCAAAATTGAGATGGACATTGTTTGCATCAAAAGGAATAAACGTTTTATGTGCATCAATAGATTTCAAAGTCAGTGATTTATCGGTAAGAAAATAAGCACTTTTTTCAAGAAACGGATTGGAACCGGCAAAAAGAGGAGTCATCCAACCCGCAACAAACAACATCATGAAGCAACTATAATATAAAAAATATCGTAACCAAAGCTTCATGACAACAATTCCAAACAGGCTAAATATAAAAGTTTTATTATAATATAGTTTTACTATAGATAGACTTGTAAATTTATAATTCATAATAAATTATTATATTTAAGCTTTCTGATTATATAATGTCTTATAATTATTTTTTATACTAGGAGTCTCTATGCCACACACTGTTTTTAAAAAAGTTATTGTTACTTTTCTCACACTCATCACTCTGATGTTACCATCACTGTTTGCAGCCGGTGATATCACCGGCGGTAAAGTCAGCGCTTATCTGAAAGGAGCTTATGAAGATGTTGCTTCTGCAGAGTCAAAACTCAAAAACGCCGGATTTGAAATAGTGGGGAAAGATACCATCACCCCTGAACTGACATCTGTCGTCTTTACCTGCCCTTCCCTTAAAAAGATGGCAAATAAACCAAAGCGCGGTTTCGGTGCGGTGATGCGTCTGCTGGTTAACAAAAAAGATAACGAAATCGCCGTTACCAATCCACTCTATTTTGAAAAAGCATACCTGCAAAAAGATTTCGATGAAGCCTCTGCAAAAAAAGTGCTTTCTAAAATCAACAGCGCGTTTCCCGCTCTTCATGATTCAAAAGACAACATGAAATATAAAAATCTTGCGAAATACCATTTTATGTTCGGTATGCCGTATTACGAAGACATGGACAAAGTAGCCAAGGGAACACATGATGCACTGGTACAAAAAGCCCAAAGCAGCGGCAAAGTTGTGTTCACACTCCCCTTAGGAGAGGAACGCACGCTTCTGGGCTGTAAACTCAGCGATAAAACAGCAAAGTTCCTTAACAAAATCGGCACAAAAAATGCCGCTGTTCTGCCGTATGCGGTACTGGTTGAAGGAGATACCGCCTATATGCTGGCGCCGAAATATTACCTGGCACTCAGCTATCCGCAACTGAAAATGACACAATTCATGAAGATAGCCAATGTACCCGGTAAAATCAAAAAAGAGTGTGAAAACCTCTTTAAGTAGTTCATTTTCCCAAAGAGGTTTCTCTTTGGGAAATACTTCAAAACCGGTACTTTACACCCACGCCGTAAAAAACTGCGTCATATCTGTCCGGCTGGTCATAATAAGCAACATTTCCGCTTAACTGAATCTTCGACGTAACCTTATATGCGGCATTCGCTTTGTATGTCCACGCTTCGAAATCCGCCATACGTCTGTCACTCGAAGCATATTTTTGATCGGTAAAGTACGCTTTGCTTCCACTGTAGAACTTCGCTTTTGTCTGCGTATAGTAACGCACCCCTGCACCGACACTGAGTTTAGGATTAACCTCATAATTGAGTCCGGTTGCCAGTGTATGAGAGGTAATGTCCCAGTCATCATCGTAAAAACGGTAGTCGGTTATACTGCTAAGATCCTCACGCAGTGCTTTGGTATAGTTCAGCGTTACACCGTAAGCGGTTCGATTTCCGGGTTTTTGCTCTTCGGTGATTTTCGGTTCTGTATCGTAATAACGCACGACACGCATATACGGATTGCTCAGATAACCGTTTTCATGAATATAAAACAGGGATGTCTTTACCAGTGACGTTTTATCAACTATCTGTGTAAAACCGACTTCACTACTGACTACCTCCAAATCTTTCACCACCGCACTCGCACCGCTTACACCGTCGCAAACATCGTTCCCAAGAGAACAGTAGACAGAGACATCGTTGTTTTGGTACGATGCACCTGCCGTTATCGACCGATTCTTACTCGCATCTAGATAGTGCAGATATTCAAGTGAAAGCTCTTTGGAAGTGTAGTCGTACTCATCGGAGTAATTCACTCCGGCAGTCAGTTCATCCCTCGATGCAAACCGTTTAGTCAATGTCAGTGCAACAGCTTTACGTTTATCTTCATACTTAACAGAACCATACGTGATATCATTTTTATATACGACGCCTTCGGGTAACTTTGCACTTGCACCGCTGAATGTATCGTACCAGGTGGGGCTTGCGCCGCTGACACTGTCGTGTGTGAGCGTCAGGTTGAGTGTATAGTCGGCGCCAAAATCCTTGTTGATCTCGATCGCCGGTGTATACACAGTCGTTTCACCACTCTCTTCATCGTAGCCCATAAACTGTACATTGACATAGTCTTCCGCCGCTGCCTGCATAGTAAGCAGTGCAGAGAGTACCAGTGCATGTCTGATCTTCAGTTGCATCCGCACCCTCCTCCGGCAACACCGCCTCCGCCTTTACTCGCCTCTTTGGAAAAATAGATATGTTTGGAGAACCTGGTAAAGAGCGCATTGCCATTGTCAGGTTTCATACGCTCTTTTGCCAGAAGTCCCTTTTCCCAGGGCTTCACATTTTTGACGGCACACCCCTGAAAAAGCAGCACCAGAACGATCACTACCCACCTCATCGCAATGCCTCTGTCTTTTCATGTAACAGTGTATCTATATGGTCTTTCGCACCCAAAATCAACGCTTCCACTTTACCGTTATTGACAATGTAAATTGCCGGCATTCCGATAGGATCGAACCGTTTGATGATCTCACCCTGGGGATCGTTTAAAACCCTGAAACCGAGTGCGTGCTCTCTCCTGAGTGCTTCTTGAAACGCTTTTCCCGCCACCACATCTTCATCGACATCGATTCCGATTACCTCTATGCCTTTTCCCTTTTCATGCTTCGCAAAGCGGTTTAGATACGGCAGCTCCTTTTTACATGAAGTACACCACGACGCAAAAAAATCGATCACATAGATCTTATCTTTCTCCAAGCCCAGTTTTCTGGAGATCGGGTCACTGAGGCAATCCCCCTTTTGATAGGCTGACAGAAGAACCGCCGTAAGCACCAGCAACACTGCTATAATACGCATCGCTCAGCCTTAGCGGTGTATCGTGATCGCACCCGGTGCCTCTTCACGGGTTTGACCACGTCTGCCGTGACAGTAGTTACAATCTGCATAAGCTCTGCCTTCATGATAGAACTTCGTGGACTGGTTCACGACCGTACCGTTTGCATCAAGTACTTTTGCCTTGAAATTGCCTGTAATCTTTTTGATCGGCAGCGAGAAATTCTCCCCTTTCCCTTTGGAAACAGCCGCAAGCAGCGTTGTTCCGTTCTCAAACTCCAGCTCTACTCTGTAACCGTATGCCGATTTGGTACCGTTTAGATCCTTATATATTTTTCCACCGGCAAGATTGTGGCAAATCATGCAGTGTCTTCCGTGACAGTGATCGCGCGGGGCTTTGTTGAAACCGGTCGGATCCGTATTTGTCAGCTGGACAAGTGAATTCTCTTTCAGCAAATTCATATAAAAAGCATCAACATGATAATTCGTATCATTTTTTGCATAGAGTACAATACCTCCGTCACTGTCTACCGTCTCCGCCAAATAGCGATAATGGGTAAGGAAGGTCTGGAAATTATAATTCAGTGCTTTACCCAGGGAGATACCGTCATCCATCGGATGCGCAGGGTCGATAGCCTTGAGCGTTCCGCCGCCGAAACTGTCGGTATCGTCCACTCTGACATAAGCATACGGTTCATACGGATACGATGCCACCGTATCGAGCTTACCGGCTGTTTTAGCGGAAATAACTGCCCAGAAACTGTTTGCTTTACACTCTGTTTTGCCATCTTTGAAAATACACGCCCGATATGCGGTATCACCGCTTTTTGGATCGAGACTATAGAGTTCGTATAAAAAGCTGTCACCCACACCGAGTGTGACATATTTGTACCCTTTGGTTTTGCTGTTCTCTACCAGTACAATCGGTTTTTCACTGCTGCCGTCTTTTTTCAACGCCGTTAAAAGCGTATCGCTGCCGATGATCACCCATTTGTCCGTTACCGCGCGGATACGCTCCAGACGATCATCTTTCTCTTTGGTCAGTTTAACCGTCTTACCCGCTAACAGATCGGCTTTGTAGAGATTACCGTCCGTGGCGATAAAGTACAATGCACCACCATTGAAACTGCTGGTACCGTGTCCGGTTTTAATCGTTTGCCCCAGTGTGATCTCTTCGTATGTACCGTTATTTTTATCGACTTTGTAAAGTTTGCCTCCTGTTAATACGGCACTGTATGTTGTCCCTGCCACATCCCCTTCAAAATCTCTGCTGCCCGCATCGAGAATATCGGCGCATGCAGAAAGGGTCATACCACACTTTTGTATCTTTTTGACATCGCTGTCATAGACCAGATAGCCGTCTGCAGGACTCCCGTATGCCGGATAAGTAACAGTCAGCACTTTTTTATTTCCCAGCACTATCGGTGCATCAGTCGCTTTCATCTGCGGTGTAATCAGGACAGAAGTATTGCCCTCTTTCGCACTTAGATAATATCGTGTACCCAGATAGTCTACTTTCGTATAAGAGACAGAGGAGAGATT
>JALWRO010000177.1 GCA_027080605.1 Campylobacterales bacterium | reverse complement strand
CCTCTATCCGTACAGCAGCATCGACCCTCAAAGATGCACTGATCCTCACATCTTCCGATGCTGGCAAAACGATGGACAGTTTCGGTCTGGAGTTACAACGCGACGGTACCATCAAACTGGACAAAAGCAAACTCGAAGATGCACTCAAAGAGAATCCGCAGCAAGTCGAAGACTTTTTCAGGGGTACCGACGGACGTAATGGCGCATTCAACAGACTCGAAAGCGCCATTTTTGACATTAAAACCAGTTCCAGCGGTATCATGAAAACGCTTGCCAAAAGTCTCGACGACGACGCAACACGTCTCCAGGATTTACAAAAAGCTTCACAAAAAAGGCTCGATGACCGATATAGCATCATGGCCAGAAAGTTCGCCGCATACGACTCTGTCATCGCCAGGCTGAATTCGCAGGGAGACAGTCTCACAGCAATGATCGATGCCGAACTGGCACAGAAAAAATAACCGGGAAGGAAGAGAATGAGACAATCTGCATTCAATGCATATGCACAAAACCAGACAGGGGTTTACGCACCTGAAAAACTGATCGAAATGCTTTACGAAGGGCTTTTGAAGTTCACCTCACTGGCGAAACGTGCCATCGAAGAGAACGATATGGAAGCAAAAGCAAAATGGATCAACCGCTCTACCGATATATTTATTGAACTGATCGACTCTCTGAGCAACGACGGTTCTCAGATGACAGCATATCTGAGCGGTCTCTATATGCACCAGATCAAAGCACTTGCAGAAGCAAACCGCAAAAATTCCACACAGGAACTCGATACCATTATCCATGTCGTCAAAGTATTGCTTGAAACATGGAGAGAGGAGACGCACCTTGCAGAAGAAGTGGCTTGAAACATTTAAAGTATCGATTATCGAAAAGGATTTTGCGAAAATCGAAAGACTTTTAGAAGAGATGCCTGAAATCAAAAGCATCAACGATCTTCGCACCAGTGTCGCTTTGATCAACGAAGCCAAAAAACTGCTCGCTCATGAACAATCCATTTTACGGGAAAACATGGCAAAAATTCAAAAGAGCAAACAGTTTCTCTCCCAAAATGCCGAAGAGGAGCGTTTCAGCGAAAGCTGTTAACGCAGCTTCGGCAAATGCCAGTTTCGCCACACCGCCGTCAACCGCAGCACAATCCCCAGTAAAAAGACCACCGTCACACTGACAATACCCAAAAGCGCCACTCTATCCAGCAGGTAAATCACCATCCCGACTATAATCGCCACCGTGCCGTAAAACTCACTCGTTAAAATAAACGGCACTTCATTGATCAACATATCGCGCAGTACACCGCCACCCACAGCGGTAATGAGCGAGAGCAGCACCACACCCGAAAAGTTAAACTCTGCTTCCAGACCGACCAGCGCACCCGAAACCGCAAAAGAGACCAGACCGAGGGTATCAGCAAAAAGAAAATAGCGGTTTTTTTCGATATTGTTGAAACGGTGCAGTCGAAACAGCACCCCGACCACTACAACCGAAATCACCAATACAGACGCAATATTGTTCGTAAAAGCATAAAGCGGCTTGTCGGCAATCACGTCACGAATGACTCCGCCGCCAAGCGCCGTCAGAAAAGAGGCGATGAAAATACCGAGCAAATCCAGCCCCGCACTGCTCGCGACAAAAAAGCCGCTCAGTGCAAAAGAGAGTATTCCGACAATCTCCGCCACCTCCAGAAATTCCATTTTATCTTTTTCCTCGCAACACAACATTGCAGGCGCTGATCAGCGCATTGACTGAAGCGTAGGTAATATTCTCCCCACTTCCCGCACCAAACCAGGTTTTCCCCGCTCTTTTGATCCCAAAATAGGCAGCGGCGCCGGCATCGCTTCCGCGTGAAAGGGCATGCTCCTGATAGAGCACGACATCAAAGTCGATACCCTCTTTATGAAGTATTCGACTCAACGCATCGATGACACCGGAACCCTTTCCTGAGACTTCATGAAAGGCATTATCCCTGTGTAAAACAGCCCGCAACGCTGCTTCATGATCTGCGATGGTAATATGCATATCTTCCAGTTTTAACGGCGCATCCCGGTTCAAAAATTCGCGTGCAAAGATCTCAAAAATCTCCTCTTCAGAAAGCACCCCGCCTTTGGCGTCACTCACTTTCTGCACCGCAGACGCCACGGCAGGCTGCATCATCTTCGGTATTTTGTAACCGTATACACTCTCCAGAATATAACTCACCCCACCCTTCCCCGACTGGGAATTGACCCGGATGATCGACTCGTAACTGCGCCCCACATCTTTGGGATCGATCGGCAGATAGGGCACATACCATTTGGCATCCTCTTTCTGCCTTGCCATCCCCTTTTTGATCGCATCCTGATGCGAACCGCTGAATGCCGTATATACCAGCAACCCGACATAGGGGTGACGCGGATGGGTTTTGATCTCGTTGCACTGCTCCACCACTTCGAGAATCTTGTCTACATCACTGAAGTCCAGCTTCGGATCGACACTCTGTGTGTACATATTGAGACCAAGGGTCACAATATCGACATTGCCGGTGCGTTCTCCGTTGCCCAAAAGCGTTCCCTCTACACGGTCGGCGCCTGCCATCAAGGCAAGTTCCGTCGCCGCTACCGCCGTTCCCCGGTCATTGTGCGCGTGCAGACTTACCAAAATCTGCTCCCGTCGTTTCAAATGACGACACATCCACTCGATCTGATCGGCGTAGATATTGGGCGTGGCGGATTCCACTGTCGAAGGGAGGTTGATAATCACCTTCTCCTCTTCTGCCGGGTTCCACGCATCGACCACGGCGTTACAAATCTCCGCCGCAAAATCGAGCTCCGTCTGGGTAAAACTCTCCGGACTGTACTCCAGACGCACACGCCCGTCAAAATTTTCAAAGTAGCGCTTCACCCACGCCACACCCTGCAACGCGATATCAATAATCTCCTGCTGCGATTTTGCAAACACAATCTCCCGCTGCATCGCCGATGTGGAGTTATAAAGGTGCACAATCACACTCTTCGCCCCCTCCAGCGCCTCCGCACTGCGGGCAATCAAATGCTCCCGCGCCTGGGTCAAAATGCTGATTGTCACATCGTCGGGAATCAACCCCTCTTCGATCAAATAGCGACAAAAGGCAAACTCCGTATCACTCGCACTCGGAAAACCGATCTCGATCTCTTTAAAACCCATCTGAACCAAAAGGTTGAAAAAACGCACTTTCTTCTCAATATCCATCGGGTTGATCAACGCCTGGTTCCCGTCACGCAAATCGACCGAACACCACACCGGCGCCTCTGTAATCTCTCTCTCCGGCCATTTTCGGTCGGGTAAGTCTATTTTTTTAAATTTCTGGTATTTCATGGTATCTATCCTCTTTCATATAATCCTGGTAAAACGGGCAAAAAACCCGCACTGTGGGCAAAAACAAATGATGTAAAAAGTATGAGGGGTACGCTTAGAGACTAAGCAGGAAAGAAGACAGAAGAAGGAGTACGCTGAATCTTGTAGTGGATTGTATAGACGGACTGTAACGTTTCATCGCTGCTCCTTTGTTTGGTTTTGGAAGAGTATAACGTAAAAGAAAAATTTTGTCAACTGCAAAAAGTAACCGACTTGGACTCAATACACCTCTCTTCTATGTGTATTACTAATTTTTCATTGATTTTTTCGTAAATTCCACGGTAGTTGCGCAAACGCAACCGGTAAAACCCTTTCCACTCGTCTTTCAGTTTTTTTACTTTGGACTGATTTATATTCCTTATTATACATACAAAAAGGAATATTATTAATGCTATGTCATACGGTAATCTTTTTTAACTCATCGAGTGTCTGTTGTTCAAGGTATATTTGTGTTCTTTGCATCATAACTCCTCTATCTTATGTACATCATCAATATACATTACATAACATTAAATTATTTTTAACTTTTTTAATTTCCTGGTAACTCCTGCACCGATAAACCTGCGACCCGCACTATGAAAAATCCTTTTACTTCCGTCTCCTTCTAAAAAACTGTGGTATTTTAGATACATTTTTCATAAATAAAGCCACAAGACTACCAACCCCGTTTTGCTTTAAAGCTCTCAAATCCTCTTTTGATTTTTTCCATAAATTTTTTATACTTTTATTACTTGCACCACCGATTCGCATCACATACAGTACGTTTGGCAAATAGCAGGCTGTAAAATTTTCACTGCTAAGAATTTTTAGCATAAAATCATAATCAGCAGATATTTTAAAATCCGTATCAAAAACACCAAACTTATCATAAACTTCTCTTTTGATAAAAAAAGTAGGATGTGGCGGCATCCACCCTTTTTTCAAATTTACACCTTTAAACTTTCCACTTTTCCAGTATCTTACAATCTTATTTGTTTGCTCTTTATCTACATACATAAGATCTCCATACACACCATCACAATCATGTTCTTGAAAATACTCAACTACCATCCCAATCACATGGTCATGTAAATAAAAATCATCTGAATGTAAAAAGCCAATAACATCACCTGTTGCCAGATGTATTCCCTTATTTAAACCATCATAAATACCACCATCAGGCTCAGATATAAATTTAGTAATTTTATCACCGTACGATTTGATAATTTTGGTTGTTCCATCAGTCGAAGCACCATCAATGACGATATATTCGATATTTGGATAAGACTGGTTCAATACAGATTCCAATGCATCTGATATATAATCTTTATTATTATAAACTGACGTAATGATAGAGATTTTCATTTTTCGTTTACATCGACACAAAACACAATGCAGATCCTAAATTTCTTTTAGGTTATTGTAGCTAAATTTCTCAACTTTCGCACATAAACCCCAGTTCTTTTTGCGTATAAGCGCCCAGCACAGCGATGATGGTGCGTAAATCCTTATTTTTCTTGACAACATTTTCTATCTCGGCAATCTTTGTCAGTATCTGTAAAAAAAGGTGCATAGAAATCACGAGTGTTTCGAGTTCACATTCAAGCTCCCTGAAGAGTTCGCCAAGTGTCTGAGGTTCATGACTGATACGGTTAATATAACTGACAATGTTGTAGGTAAACATAGAAAGTGTGATCCGTGCGATCAATGCTTCATAGATGCGGTTTTCCTCTTTTCCCAGTCCAAAATGTTCTCTTAAATCTTTATAGCCCTGTTCGATACTCCAGCGTTTTTTATAGATTTCGATCATTGCTTTTGGCGAGAGTGAGAGATCGGTGGAGAGAAAGACAAGTAGTTCTTTTCCGGTATGCATAAACAGGAGTCTGACTTTGCCAAGACGCCTGTGTTCTGCTACCGTATCGAAATAGCGATAGTGGATC
>JALWRO010000176.1 GCA_027080605.1 Campylobacterales bacterium | reverse complement strand
CCGCCAACTCTTCCTGTACATCATCCACTTTTTTTTCAAGCTCACTGAGCGCTTTTTTTGATTTTTCCACAATCTCTTTGTAGTCAGACATTTTCTGCTCCTTACAGTTTTGATAATATCATGATACTACTTTTTCAAATCAAGTTTTTTTAAACTTTAAAATTAGTTTTCGATAACATGTACCTGAATTGTACCGCTCCAGTCTCTGGCGCGGATAGTATAGGTATTGTCAACCAACGGCAGTTCAATAGTTTTGCCACCCAGATTTTCACGGCTACCAAATTCATCATGAACACCGTATTTCAGACTCTGATCCACTTCATACGCTGCCATTGTCAGTTTTAGTTTTGTCTCTCCTTGCAAGACATAATCATCATACAATACCTGCTGAAAACTTTTTTGCTGATGATCTTTACTGTATTTGTGTATCGGCAATGCACCGCTGTCATATACTCTTTCACTAATAGCATCGGTTATATCCCATTTCTCTTTTATATAGGGTGAATAGACTTTGCTTTCAAAGACAATTTCAGCATTTTTATTGAGAAAATAGGTATGTTCATGAATATCATCTACTTTAGCCCCTGTCAATGTAATCTGTACACGTTTGTGCGGCAGCAGAAAAGTTGCGACATTCGCCCAGGCACCGTCATCTTTTCTCAAACCGAGATGCGTCCGGTGAAACATAGTGTGTGTCGGTAACATGCCATTATATCTTGCTTGCGGCAATACACTCGAAAAATAGGTATCTTCTACCGCCTGATAACCGTCATTCGGTGTGGTTAGCATCAGCCAGCCGAAGGGATCACCCGCTTTGGTCGAACTTATTTCGGAAATGACAATATCTTTATAGTAAATACTGGCTGCTTCACCCCGCGGATTGTGCAAATATGTTTCAATCCATCGATACGACATCTGTTCGACATCGATCGGCTGTTTCTGGATTGTGTTCGCATACTTGACCAGGTTTTTGTTGCTTGCCAGTTTGTTTCCCCGAATCACCCCTTCCAGCGATTGCCAGCGCAAGATTTTCTTTTCACTCGCCAGATGTTCCACATCTTTTTCAATAATCCACCTCGCTATGAGCGATCCCATACTTGCACTGATAAAATTGACATGATCCGCACCCGTCAATGCCATCACATGTCTGGCATATTTAGCAACAATCAACGCATACCGGGGAATTCCACCTCCGTACTGATGGGTTATGGCTTTGATCTCATCGATATCCTGCTGCGTATAGTAATCCGGCGCTTTTTGCCCGTAATAGGGTGTAATCGTAATGACATTGGTAAAATCGGCGGGATCAAACGTTTGCAGCGTATCAAAACCGGTCAATTCAACCAGACGATTGAGCATAGGATCATAGGCGTCGTATCCGTATGTATTGGTATAACTTACTCCTTTATCATCATATCCGTGAATATAAACTGTTACAGAACGCTCCCCGGGAGCTTCTACCACAGGTTTGCTAACAATTTCTGCCGTTTGTGTTTCGTCAATCGGTTTGATATTCTCAGCGTCATTCTTGACATTGGAGAGGGCATCTTCCACTTGTCCGGGAGTCAGTACAGGTGTGGTAGAGAGAGCGCTTTCTCCCTGATCTGCAATCGCAGTGGTGTCCAGTCCTGTTGCAGGTTGCGCAGATGATGTTTGAGAGGGATGTTGTATAGTCTGTTGTCCCGTAGATTCGACAGGTTTTTGGGACGAGGTATCAGAAGGGGAACTGCTTCCGCAGCCCCAGTATAAAGTGATAAACAGAAGAGAGACAAATAATTGTTTCATGTAAAAACCTTTAATTATTATAAAGATTTAAACATAATATAAAATATATTAAATTTTACTGAAATGTATCGCAGCTCCTCAAATCACCTGTTTTCAATCCCCGATAAAACCATGTCATACGTTGTTTGGACGTTCCGTGTGTAAAACTGTCCGGCATCACATATCCTGTAGTCTGTTTTTGAATATGATCATCACCGATAGCACTGGCAGCATTGAGTGCTTCATCGATATCTCCACGCTCGAGAATACCTTTCATCTTTTCTGCATGGTGCGCCCATACACCGGCATAACAGTCTGCCTGAAGTTCAACTTTCACCTGAAGCTTATTTTGCCCTGCTTTGCCGTAACTGCGCTGTTTTGCCATCTCCACTTTTTCCAGCGTTCCCTGCAAGTTCTGGATATGGTGCCCTACTTCATGAGCAAGGACATATGCCTGTGCAAAATCACCGGTCGCGCCAAATTTTCTCTTCATTTCATCAAAAAATCCAAGATCGACATATATTTTTTGATCGTTCGGGCAGTAAAACGGACCCATCTGTGCCTGTGCATATCCGCATCCGCTGCGGGTGCTGCCTCGGTAAAGCACCATTTTGGGAGGCGTATAGCGGTATCCCGCCTGTTTGAATATAGCCGACCACACATCTTCGGTATCCGCCAGTACAGTGGACATAAATGCGGCTTCTTCATCGTCTTTCTGTTTCTCTGCTTTGGTCACCGGTGCACTTTTGCCACCGCCCATACCGACAAGCGACAGAGGATTGAACCCACTCATATAAGCAACCACACCGATCCCCAGCAACAATAATCCGAACTTGCTCCGCAAAAGAGGCTTTACAATAGGATAGAGGAAAAAGAGGGTTTGTAAAGAGGGTATTTTAAATCCTCGACCACCGCCACCGGAACTGGCTCTTCTGTCTTCAACGTTGTCGCTTCTGCGTCTGTCACGCCATTTCATGTCAGGTATCCTTTATTCTGTTTACGTCTATACTAACACAAAAAATTTTGCATTTAACTCAAAGCGCAAAACTCACCCCGCTCTTTGTCCTTGTATACATTGTTATATAAAAAGAGTTGTCCGTTCATCGCAAGGTAAATGCCGTGAGGCAGATTGCCGGCTAGTGCACCAAACGCGGTGCCTGTATTGAACAATGCATCGGAATTTTTGCATGAAAAAGGGATCATCGCCCCGGTAAGTATGATTGTTTTGTCTGAAATATCTGAAAGTTTGGCAGCAGTTTCGACCATAGTATCGGTACCATGGGTAATTAAAATTTTATCCGCTTCAGTCGAAAGACAGGACTGATAGATAATCTCACGATCCACATCATCCATATCCAGAGAATCTTTTAGCATCAATGTTTCAATAATCACATCGGCAGTGCATCTTCCCTGTGTCAGCATCTTGCCAAGATGGTCACTGTCAAATACCAAATTTCCGCTGATTTCGTCATATTTTTTGGCGATGGTTCCGCCTATAATAAAAATTTGAATACTCATAGTCTCTCCTCCCCGTAAATATGTATTGCCAGCCAGACTGTGCCTTTTTCGACTTTTGCGATAGTATGCTTCTGAAGCGGAGGTATGAAGAGTGAATCTCCCTTCTGCAGTCTGTAGCGCTCTTCATTCATGACAATTTCAGCACTTCCCTGCAACAGAGAGACCCATTCCGCCTCTTCCTGACAAAAAGTATCTGTTTTCAGTCTGTCTGAACTGACAATACGTTTGATAGTAATATTTTTATAAGAAAGCAAATTTTCTGCCAATTCACCTTCTGACGGTACAGATGCAATATCAAAAAGATTTTGTGTCATCATGCAACAAAGTTTTCACAAATTTTTCGATTCTTTCAACCACTTCATCTCTTCCCACAATACTAAGCACATCGTATACCGAAGGACTTACGGAACTACCAACCATTGCAATACGCACCGGCTGTGCAAGCTGCTTCATTTTCAGTGCATGTTTTTCCATAAACGCTTTTGTCGCTTTTTCAAAATCTACCGGAATATGCAGGGTATCCTCATAAATTTTGATATATGCCGCATATTTTTGCAATATCTCAATCGCTTCATTATTAATAAATTTTTTCACCGCTTTTTCATCATAATGCTGCGGTGCATGAATAATCGCTTTTGCCATTTCCGCAAACTCGACTAATGTTTTCGCACGATCCCGCAATGCATCTACCAAAATCTCTTTTTTATCATGGTCTGCAATATTGACACCAAACTCCTGAAGTTCGCTAATCAAACGCTCATAGCTCGCATTTTTGATATAGTGGGCATTGAGCCAGAGCAGTTTCTCCGCATTGTATGCGGAAGCAGATTTATTGATATCTTTGGGGTCAAAAAGCTCCAGCATCTCCTGAAAAGAGAATATCTCCTGATCTCCGTGACTCCACCCCAGACGCACGAGAAAATTGAGCAACGCTTCAGGCAGATACCCCATACGTTTATACTCCATAACATCCATCGCACCGTCCCGTTTGGAGAGTTTTTTGCCGTTTGGATTCAAGATCATCGGTACATGGTAAAACTTCGGCAAATCAAAACCGAGTGCCTGGTAAACGACAATCTGTTTCGGGGTATTGGAGAGATGGTCGTCTCCTCTGATAACATCGGTAATTCCCATCAGCGCATCATCAATAGCCACGACAAAATTGTACGTCGGTGTGCCATCCGCTCTGGCGATGATAAAATCATCCAAAATATCTTCCGCTTTGAAACTGATCTCTCCTTTGATCCCATCTTCGAAAGTGATCGTTCCCTCGGTCGGCGCCTTGATCCGTACAACCGGTTCCACACCTTCCGGCGGTGTTCCATTAAAATCACGATACCGCCCGTCATAGCGCGGTCGCTCTTTTTTTGCCTGCTGTTCGGCACGCAAAGCATCCAGTTCTTCCCGACTCATATAACAATAGTAGGCTTTCTTCTCATCAAGCAGCTTTTGAATATATTTTTTGTAAAGGTCAAATCTTTCAGACTGATAGACGATCTCATCGTCATGAGAAAGTCCTACCCATTTAAATGCCTCTTCGATCGCCGCAGCCGCCTCTTTCGAGTTTCTCTTCAGGTCAGTATCTTCAATACGGAGCAAAAATCTTCCACTGTTCTTTCTTGCCCATAAATAGCTGTACAGCGCCGTTCTCAACCCCCCGATATGCAGATAGCCTGTCGGGCTCGGAGCGAATCTTGTCGTTAACATTATATACCTTTTTTTGGGATCAATTTTATCATAATGTGCTATAATCTTCAATTATTGAAAAATACAAGGATTTTTAACTATGATAAAATATTTTTTAGTTTTCACACTCTTTATTCTCCCGGTTTTTGCCAGAACACTCGATGCTGTCGCCATGACCGTCAACGGTGAACCAATCACACTCTACGAAATCAAAGCCTTCAGCAAGAAAGCACATATCCCCAAAGAAGATGCCGTCAACGCACTCATACAGGAGAAGATCGAACTCGAACAGATGCAAAAGCAGGGGATTTTCGCAACACCAGATGAAATCGATCAACGTATCGATATGATAGCAAAACAGAACCATATGAC
>JALWRO010000175.1 GCA_027080605.1 Campylobacterales bacterium | reverse complement strand
CCTTACTATACTATAATAATATTATTATAGTATGGTGTTACTTTTTGACATAATTTCTGTTCAATTTTATACTTAAGATTAAAAAAGCAAGGGATTCTCATACGATGATAAAGATTCTTATTCATTTTATACTGTTATCTTTAGGCACAAGTTTATTATATGGTTTAACACCGGCACAAATACAGCAGGCAAAAGCAGCAGTTGCAGCGAATCCATCTCTTTTAAATTCTCCACAAGCACAACAACTGTTAAAACAACAATCAAAAATCTCCTCTGACAATATTAATATAGCTAAAAAGGAGATAAAAGTAGAAAACAATATTGACTTTAAAGAACCAACAGTTTCTAAAAAAAATCAAAACACTCAGCGTATTAATAAACGTATTAATAAATTAGATAGCAATCAATCGCATGATTTTCGTCTCAATCCTTTAGAATACAAATCAAACAAGGAACTTTTACAAGAGATAAAATCTGATCAGGCAAGAATTACCAGAAAAGATCTACAACGTTTTTCAACTCAATTTTTTCGAAATAAAAATCAACTCAATCCAAATCGTATTGTCGTACCGTCTGATTATATTATCAACAAAGGGGATATAATCACGTTTTGGGTGTACGGAGCAACCAACAGACAGGAAGAACTTACAGTGGATCAACGGGGAAATATCAATATACCACAGGTAGGTCCGGTACATGTTGCGGGAGAGAAATTTCATGAAGTCAAAGAGCTTTTGACAAATTACCTTGCCAGTTCATATAAAAACAGTCAGGTTGTAGTGGATTTAAACTCATTTTCAACTGCACAGGTTACAGTAACAGGCTATGTCAATGCACCGGGAATTTATAACACGACTTCTGTCTCAAGTGTTAAAGATATTCTTATCCAGGCTGGAGGCGTTTCAGATATAGGTTCGGTACGAAAAATAGAAGTTCTTCGAAATGGAAAGCTTATTGATACTATTGACTATTACCATCTGCTGACACTGGGACGAGATCACGGAGATACAGTACTCCAGGCAGGAGATATCATTCACGTACCCAGGGCATACGGGTTAATTTCAATCGATGGAGAAGTAAACACGCCTGCCGTTTACGAAATAGAACCGGGAGAATCTCTTGCACATATTTTAAAAATTGCCGGAGGTCTTAAAGCTGCAGCCAGTGGAAAACATATTTATATCAAAAGATACAATCATCATACTAACGTTGAATATAAAACCTTAACATTATCGCAGGCCAGACACTTTATTACAAAAGATGGCGATGAAGTCTACATAGGAAAATTAAATCAGACGGATGAACGATATATAGAAGTTCTGGGAAATGTTCTTCATGAAGGTAAAAAACATATCGGTAGCCATAAAATAAAACTCTCCACTTTTTTAAGACAACAACTAAAAGGTGGAAAACTTGACAGTTTCTTCCTTGAAAATACTCAATTTGACTATGCACTCGTGAAGCGCATTGACAAAAACCTTGAACCAAAGGTCTTTCATGTCAACTTAAAAAATATTCTTGACAAAAGAGAAGACTTTACACTTCAAAATAAAGATCAACTCTATATATTCAATAAACTTGATACGGAAGTAAATCCATATGTCACCATACAGCAACAAAAGAGTAATAAAACCACGACTTCACAAGTTCTTATGCACGAAGGGAAATTCCAATATACAAAAGGAATGACACTCCGTGATTTAATCAACATGGCAGGTCTCAATTCTGCTTTCGACAGGAAACGTGTTAAAATAATCGCCTATGATAACGAACGTAAACGTGCAAAAGTAACTATAGTTGACTATGATAGTAATCCAAATTATAAACTATCGCCTTTTGACACAGTGATAGTTTTTGACTACTTCGACACCAATCCACAACTAACTGCTTCTATCTATGGTCAAGTTGTCAGTCCAGGATCTTATCCAATATCATACGGCATGAATCTCGAAAAATTTATCCAAAGTGCCGGCGGATTAACGGAACAAGCATATCCTAAAAAGTGTGAAATTATTCGTTACTATGTCAAGAACGGAGAGCGAAAAAAGAAGATTATCAATCTGCCAATGACAAAAATAAAGACATTTATTGTACAGGCTTATGATCAGATCAATATTAAGAAAATACCTTACTGGGATGAGAAAAAACAAGTTACGCTTAAAGGAGAAGTAAAATTTCCCGGGACATATATAATTCATAGTGGAGAAAAACTTTCATCCGTAATAGAACGTGCCGGGGGTTTTACTGACGAAGCCTTTTTATACGGTGCTATCTTTACAAGAAAAGAGATTGCAGCACTACAGAAAAAAAGCCTTGCACGGTCTCTGTCAAAATTAAAAGAACAAGTTATTTTAGCCAGTCTTCGAGCATCGGGAAGTAAAACAATGGGTCAAATTTCAGTGACCGAAGGTATACAAGCAGTACAGTCACTGATTGACCAAGCTGAAAATCTTACACCAATCGGTAGAATAGCCATCAACCTTACGTGTAATTTAGAAAGTTTTAAAAATTCCTCGAGTGATCTTACTTTAAAAGATGGAGACACTCTTACTATTCCATCACACAACGATACAGTAGTTGTTAGTGGCGAGGTAATGAATCCTATGGCATTAACTTTTATGGGGGAAAATGTTAGAGCATATATTAATAGATGTGGCGGATTGACAGAAGTTGCCGACTCTGATCATATCTATGTCCTGCATGCAAACGGAGAGGCACAAAAAGCATCTCTAGGATCATACCTCTTCGCTTCAAACAATGTAGATGTCAAAAGAGGCGATGTCATCATTATTCCGAAAAAGATCATGTTTGAGAGAGGTATTGATATTGCCGGAGATATTGCTGATATCATCTATAAAATCACACTGACAGTAGCAGCGATGAATACTGTCGGTGTATTATAAGGATTGATCGATGATTCAGGAACAAAATCAAAATCCCCAGTGCATAGAAGAAGATGAAATAGATCTTCGTGAGCTTTTTGCTACTATCTGGTCAAACAAGTTCACGATTATGGCAATTGCACTATTAATAACATCAATGGCTATACTCTATGCACTTTATAAACCAAATATTTACACATCACAATCTATCCTGATTCCCAAAGACCAGGGAGGCAAGCCATCATTGGGCGGTGGTGCCGCAGCATTGGCATCGATGGCAGGTATTAATATCGGAGGTGGTGGAGAACTGGATATTGCAAGCCTGTTTAAAAATCTTTTGGGAGACTATGCATTTAATAAACCTGTTATTCAAAAATATAATCTAAATAAAATGCTTTCACCGGAGAATATCGAAAAAAACCTCGTTTTTGCAGCAAATCAAAGAGCTGTATATGATTTTATAAAAGGCTCATCCAAAGCAAAAGAAAAAAAATCCTATGATGAAATACTTTTCAATACATTTAAAAAATTAAAGGGGATTATCTCTGTTTCTACAGACAAAAAAAGCGGTGCTATCACTTTGAGCGCAAAATTCGAAGATCGTTTCGTAACAAAGAAACTGGTAGATATTTATCTCAAAGAGATGAGTGATTATATTAAAAGACTCGACCTGAAAGAGATTGACGATCAGGTGCGTTACTATGAGCAGGAGCTCCAGCGTGCCAAAAACCTGGATCTCAAAGCAAATATCAATGAACTACTCTCTGCACTGGTGAAGAAAAAAGTACTTTCGCAGGCAGGTGAATTTTATATGGTCAAACAGCTTACAAAACCCCAGGTTCCTTATATAAAAGACAAAGCAGGTCCTAAACGGGCACTTATTGTCATCGTTGCTTTCATCACATCCATTATTTTGGGTATATTTTTTGTATTTTTCAAAGAATTTTTAAAGTCGGATGAAGAAGATGACTTTGAAAACGATAATTATAAATATATTAATGAATAAAGGTCGTATTATGTCAAAATCAAAGCTACTGCTTAGTTTTTTATTTTCCTCACTTACTCTCTTGTGCGCAAATGAACCGGCTTTCACTACCAATGAACTCAGATCTTTTCCCTTGGAAGAGGGAGATTTGGGCATAAAACTTAATTACAATCGCGTCAACGATACAGTCGATATTTTAAATATCAAACAAAAAGAGCTGGGTACAACGGAAAACTACGGTTCTATAGGCGATTCAAGCGGTTTAGATCTTTCACTTGCATATGGTGTAAATGAATTTCTCTCACTGTTTTATAATTACAACTATCTGGGGTTACACTACATTGATGAAGAACTCAAAAGCCATAAAAATGAATTCTATTTCAAGGTTAATATCTATCGAAATCCAATGGCTTTTTTTGAAACTTTTACAACCGACATCGGTTTTGTCAGAAACAGCGCTGCTGACCTTGACATTAAAAAGAGTGATACTTTAAATCGTTTCATTCAAAAAATTAAACCCAATAGCAATATTACTATCGACAATCAAAATATTTATTATAACGGTCAAACAAAAGCGGTTATAAACATACTCGATGAAAACGGTAATCCGATAGCACCTTATGTTAAAATTGGAGATATGAGCGATAATTCTTTCTATTTGCGTCTATTAACTGGCTTCCATTATGAAAAAAATATTGTTGACTTATATGCAGGATTTAAATACACTAAAATAAACTCACGCATCTCGCTTGAACCTCATGATAATCCAACTCTAAATAGTTTCTTATCAGGTTTCGACCAAGTTGTTAATTTAAATCGTAATGAAGAGACATTTTTTCTCGGCTTCAATTACACCGTAGAATTTGGTAACTTCATCCTCGATACCAACTACAAATACCTGACCATCTGGGGTCGTGGAGATGATGTCAAAAAAACCGATGACAACCATATTATCAATGCCGCACTCTCTTATGTCATTAACCAAAATCTGCTTGTTTTTGTCGGCGGAAAGCTTATGATGCACCAGTTCAACGGTGTCATCCCATACCTGTACAACAAATACACCAAAAACAAATATGACAAAAAATACGGTTACGCCAAAGTTGGTTTTGTCTACAACTTCGATACATCAAGGTTCTTCAACACATCAACCTCTTCTACCGATTATACGAGCTACTAAAAAAGCAGCTCGCTTTCGCTGCCTGATGGCACGCTTTGTGTCTCTTTGGGCGGTTTGGATATCTTTGTAAAGTAGTCTGTACCGTGTTTACCGCGTACCACTCTCACACCGTCCGGTATATCAAATGTTGTTTTGGTTTCAGGATGCAGTGACAAATACTCTTTGAAAAAGTACGCAAATGCCGGTGCTGCCGCTTTTCCACCTGTCTCTTTGTACATCGGTTTATTGTCATCTTTGCCGTACCAGACAATCGCTTCTATTTCCGGAGAGAAACCGCAAAACCAGGCATCTTTGTATTCGT
>JALWRO010000174.1 GCA_027080605.1 Campylobacterales bacterium | reverse complement strand
GTACCAAAGATCCTTTTGGACTGAGACGTGCAGTGGTGGGGATTGTCCGCATCGTTCAGGATCGTGGATTTGATTTTGACTTTCAGAAAGATCTCGCCGACCTTGCTGCGTCCTATGACGGAATTGATACGGAAAAACTGGAAGCCTTTTTCACCGAGCGTCTGATGCACCATTTCGATGCCAATGCGTCGGTGATTACCGCAGTGCTGCAGAGCGGTGAACGTGACATCAACCGTATTACGGCAAAAGTCGATGCACTACAGAAGATTACCGCTGAAGACAATTTCAAAGAGATCGCTTCCACTTTCAAACGTGTGGCAAATATTGTCAAAGATATCGATCTTTCACAGGATTTAAGTGTCGATACGGCACTGCTTCATGAAGCGGCGGAAAAAGCGCTTTACGACAAGTTTCAGGAAGTAGTTTCAAAAACCTACAACGACTATGAAGCAGAACTTCAGGCGCTTTTCGGACTCAAACCGGATATCGACCGTTTCTTCGATAACGTCATGGTCAATGTCGAAGATCAGGCACTTCAGAAAAACCGTAAACATTTGATCGCTTCCATCTATAAAGCGTTTCGCAATATCGCTGAATTGAAAGAGGTAACGGTATAAAGACATTACCTCTTTTTTAGATAAAGTTTACTAAAATAGCCCATCGTTCCAAACAGACTATTATAAACAGGGAGTCTTTACTATATTATGAAAAACAAAACACTGGCACTTTTAGGGTTCGTCGCAACTCTGACAGGTGCGTCACTTCTGCTCAATACGCCGATGATGGCGAAAACACAAACCAAAATGCATCGCGGTATCAGTCAGGATCGACTTCAGGCTCTGGCGAAATATACCAAAGTGATTCAAACGATCGAACAGTATTACGTCGACGAAGAGAATATTACCGATATCGTTAACAAGTCACTCGAAGGATTGCTTGCCAATCTGGACGCCCACTCCTCTTTCATGAACGAAAAGCAGTTCAAAGATATGAAGATTCAGACAGACGGTGAATTCGGCGGTCTGGGAATTACCGTCGGTATGCGTGACGGTGCTTTGACTGTCATCTCCCCGATCGAAGGGACGCCTGCAGACAAAGCGGGTATGAAAGCGGGAGATATTATCCTCAAAATAAACGACAAATCGACACTCAATATGACGATTGACGAAGCGGTCAATATCATGAGGGGCAAACCGGGTACGCCGATCGAGTTGACGATTGTCCGAAAAGATGAGCCTAAACCGCTGGTCATCAAAATTATTCGTGATATTATCAAAGTCGATTCGGTCTATACAAAAAAGATTGAAGATACCAAATTCCTCTATATCCGTGTCACCAGTTTCGATAAGAAAGTGGTACATGATGTCAAAAAAGCACTTGCCGAAAACAAGGGCAAGATAGAAGGCATTGTACTCGACCTGCGTAACAATCCCGGCGGTCTGCTGAATCAGGCGGTCGGGCTGGTGAATCTTTTTGTAGACAAAGGCGTGATCGTCTCCCAGAAGGGAAGAATTGAGAGTGAAAACCAGGTCTACAGAGCAACCAAAGCAGGTACATACAAAAACATTCCACTGGTTGTGCTGGTTAACGGCGGTAGTGCAAGTGCGAGTGAAATCGTCAGCGGTGCTTTGCAGGATCACAAACGTGCCATTATTGTGGGACAAAAAACGTTTGGAAAGGGTAGTGTACAGGTGATTATGCCGATCGGTCATGAAGAGGCGATCAGGCTGACAGTGGCCAGATACTATTTGCCGAGCGGAAGAACCATTCAGTCTAAAGGGGTCGAGCCGGACATCGAAGTATTCCCGGGTGAAGTCAAAGTGGTCAAAGATGAATTTTCCATCAAAGAGAGAGATTTGAAAAAACACCTGACGACGGAGCTGGAGAAACTCGAGAACAAAAAGAAGAAGAAAAAAGAGGCAGAGGATAAGAAAAAAAGCAAAAAAATAATCAGCAAAGATGATCTGCTGAAAGACAATCAGCTCAAAACGGCGACAGATACACTCAAAGTACTGAAAATTACCGAAGAGACACAAAAAGGCAATCACTAATGGAAAAAAGAGCACTGCTTTATGAGGGAAAGGCGAAAAAACTCTATGAGACGGATCATCCGGATCAGCTAATTGCGGAGTTTAAAGATGATTTGACTGCGTTCAATGCGGAAAAAAAAGGGAGTGAACAGGGCAAAGGTGCACTTAACTGTCAGATCTCCACACAGCTTTTCAGACTGCTGGAGAAAAACGGTATCGAGACGCATCTTGTCGAAACCCTCGATGAGAATCACCAATTGGTCAAAAAAGTGGAGATTATCCCCATCGAAGTGGTTGTGCGCAATATAGCAACGGGGTCACTCAGCAAAAGGCTCGGGATCGAAGAGGGTAAAGAGCTGCCGTTTGTACTGGTGGAGTTTTACCTCAAAGATGATGACTTGAATGACCCGATCATTTGCGACGACCACTGCCTGCTGCTCGATCTTGTTGAAGATCGTGGAGACCTTGAGATACTGCGTGAAAAAGCGCGAAAGATCAATGAAGTATTGAAAGATTTCTTTGCAAAGCGCAGACTGAAACTGGTCGATTTCAAAGTGGAATTCGGCAGAGACAAAGCGGGAAATATACTGCTCAGCGACGAGATCAGCCCTGACAGCTGTCGTTTCTGGGATATGGACACCGGCGAGAAGATGGATAAAGACCGTTTCCGCCAGAATCTCGGCAATGTCAAAGTCGCCTATGAAGAGGTGTTGAAAAGAATACTTGAGGAGAAACAGTGAAAGCAATAGTCAATATACAACTCAAACAGGGCGTGCTTGACCCGCAGGGAAAGGCGGTACACCATGCACTCGGCGCACTCGGCTTTAAAGATGTCGAAGATGTCCGTATCGGAAAGCAGATTGTTTTGAAACTCGATCAGAACGATCCCGAAAAAGCGAAAGCGGAAGTGAAAGAGATGTGTGAAGAGCTGCTTGCCAATACGGTGATCGAAGATTACGAGATAGAGATAGTCTCATGAAAACCGCTATCGTCGTTTTTCCCGGTACAAACTGCGATTATGACACCCAGTATGCCTGTGAAATGATGGGCAGCAAAACCGAATTTGTCTGGCACAAAGAGACTGCTTTGCCCAAAGATACCGATCTGGTGATTCTTCCCGGCGGCTTCAGTTACGGCGATGCATTGCGAAGCGGTTCGATTGCCCGCTTTTCGCCTGTCATGAAGAGTGTTATCGATTTTGCCGGTAAAGGTGGAAAAGTGCTGGGGATTTGCAACGGGTTTCAGATATTGCTGGAGTCACGCCTGTTACCCGGTGCGATGAAACGCAACGCCAATCTGCACTTTATTTCGAAACACCACCATCTCAAAGTGGTTGAAAACGACAACGATTTTCTCAATGCACTCAAACCGGGTGATATTGTCAATATTCCAATCGCACACGGAGAAGGCAACTACTATATCGACGACGAAAACCTTCAAAAGCTTTATGATCAGGGACAGGTGTTGCTGACATACTGCGATGCGGAGGGCAATCCCCTCAATCCTAACGGTTCAGTCGATGCGATTGCCGGGATATGCAACCGTGAGAAAAATGTTTTCGGACTCATGCCCCATCCGGAGCGTGCGATGGAGACACTGCTGGGTTCGGCGGACGGCGTCTCCATGCTGGCGGGGCTGTTTCGTTGAGACTCCTTTTTCTGCTCCTGACCTTTGTGTCACTGCAACTCTCTCTTCACGCCGGAATCTTCGATTCACTTTTCGGTTCTCATGAAAAGAAAAGCGATGTCGTCGTTCAGGAGAGTCCGGAACTTCCCGCCGACACAGATAATCAGACCAGTGACACCGGTGCGGTGACGCATAAAAAAGTGATCGTCGAAGAGGAAGTGATCAGCGCCGACGAATATATGGACAGCAGTGAAGAGAGCGACGATATGATCTTTTCCGATGACAACGCGGAAGAAGCGGTACCTGCCTATCAGGAAGAGCGTGCGGTCAGCGATGAAGACACGGTCGATGAGAGTGCACCGGCTGCGGAACCGGTGGTGCAGGATCCCTTTATCAAAGTCAAAAACATTCTTCTCTCCTATGTTGAAAAACCGAAAAAAGTCTATCTGCGACAACACTTTGCGGTCAAAGTCAAAGCGATTATCCCCCGTACCGATGTCACGGCACTCCAAACTGACTTTATCAGAGGCGGTTCCTACCGTGTTTTGAATCCGGGTTCGCCGTGGGTCAAAACCGGTGACAACAGTTACGAAAATATGTTTTATTTTAAGCTGCTGGATAAAAACGGTCATTTGCCGGATATCAAAGTCTCCAACCAGGTGAAAAACGGTTCGATACGCAGCGAGATTCTCAAAGCGTTTCCCGTCAGGCTGGTCGCACTGCGTGAAGACGATCTTTTCACCCGTGTCGTTGCAGACGCACTTTCTGTGCAGCACCATCAGGAACGTCCGTATGATGAGCGTTCCAATATTGTTGTCATGGAGATCAACGCCACCGCAGGCAATCTTGAGGATTTTCATATTCCTTTCGCCCTGCGTGAAGGAATCGATGAACTCAAAACTTCGGGACTGGAACAGAAAATCTACTATTTTGCGATTGTACCCAATGTCAAAAAAGTGTTTAAATTCAAATATTTCAATCCGCAGAAGAACCGCTATGAAATTGTCTCGTTCCCGATCAAACCGATCGATACGACCATCAGTACCCACACTGAGCTGAATCCGCAGAAAAACAAATATATTCTCTATAAAGTGATTTTTCTGATAGCGATGGTGCTGTTGTTTGCGGTACTCTTCTATTTTTACCGTAAATATTATCTGCTGGCGATTGCGGCGGTTTTTCTGGTGATGCTGACATTTGTGCAGATTCCCGTCAAGAGAGTGACACTCCCTTCCGGTTCGCCGCTGCGGATATTGCCGATGCCCAGCTCCACCGTCTTTTTCAGAACCGACAAACCGATGGAGGTGAAGATATTGCTGAAAAAAGCACGATACACCAAAGTACTGCTGCCGAATCAGAAGATAGGATGGGTCAAAAATGAAGATATTCGCTAAAGCCAAAGCTGCCTGGATTCTTTTTGAATTTCTGGTGACGGTACCGATTGTCATTTTCCTCATGAAGTTGTGGAACGACAAACACTGGGAGTTTCGCAAAAAATGGTCGAAACTTCAGTCCTATTTGACCGGCTACAAACTGGAAATTGTCGGGGAGCCCGATCCGGATGCGGAACTGGTACTTTTGAACCATCAGAGTCTGCTCGATATTATCGTCATGGATGCGAGCTACCCCAAAAACCTCTCCTGGGTTGCCAAAAGAGAGATTGCCGATATGCCGTTTTTTGGGCAGATACTGACT
>JALWRO010000173.1 GCA_027080605.1 Campylobacterales bacterium | reverse complement strand
CATATAATGACTAAAATGTCATAACAGGGAGGGAAAAACATGAAAGTAGCTATACCGGTAAAAACCAATCAGGAAAATCCTATCGTCTCGCCGCTTTTCGGCAAGGCGAAATGGTTTGCGTTTGTGGAAGAGGGCAAGATCACTATCGAACCGAATGAAGCCAAAGGGGGCATCCGGGTCGTGGACTGGCTTTTTGAAAAAGAGATCGATGCGCTGATCGTTCAGCATATGGGAGATTCGCCGTATACGTATATTAAAGAGGCGAGTGAAATTCCTATATTTTATGCAGGAGAAGAGCGTATCAGTGTTGAAGAGGTGATGCGAAAATTTGATGACGAAACATTGACGATTATCGATGATACCAATGTCGATAGTTTGATTCGCCAGCACTAGAGATACTTCATGAAGACGAAAATCGGCAAATATCTGGTATCTGTGCTGGTTGTAGTGGCAGTGACGGGTTGCAGCGGGGCGCCGCAGCCTCATCTGGATGGGGAAGCATTGCTGAAAACAAAGTGTGCCGGGTGTCACAATCTCGACATGCCGCCCAAAACCTACAAAGATGAAAAAGCACCGCCGATGATGGCGGTGGCATTTCATGTCAAAGACTTCATGAAGGTGGACAGTCCGAGTGACAAAAAACCAAAATTTATCGATTTTTTCAAAGATTACGTCTTGCATCCCGATGCGAAAAAATCCTTTTGTGACAAAGAGAGTCTTGCCTCTTACGGGCTGATGCCGTCACAGGAGGGTAAAGTGACCAAAGCGGAAGTCGGGGCGATCGCAGAATATGTTTTTGACCATTATGATCAAAATGCTTTCATGAAGCTGATGAAAGAACAGGCGCGATTCGATGCATTGCCCAAAGGGGAGCAGATTGCTACGAAAAACGGCTGCCTGACATGCCACGGCAAAACAAAGCGAAAAGCGGCACCGGCGTTTACCGCCATTGCCAAAAAGAGTCCGGCTGAAATCAAAAAAGTCATTTTAAACGGAAGCAAGGGACGGTGGAAGGGATTTGAACGTATGACCATGCCGGCATTTAAAGGCAGAATCAGCGAAGCCCGGATCGATACACTGATTGACTGGATGCAGCACGGTTTACATGTTTCGCACTGACGATCCGCGGAACAATTTTAAAAACATTGTTCACGCCTTTTTTCTTTCACTGGCAATTACGATAGCGGAACCGTCAACTATTTTACCGTTGATGGTGCACCATTTCAGTGAAAGTGTTATCATCGTCGGTCTTTTTGCTTCGCTGTTGCGGGGCGGGGCGATCATCGTCCAGCTTTATGCGGCGTTTCATGCACAGGCGTATCAGCGGGTGATGCCTTATCTAAGAAGGGTCTTTTTCTTTCGGTTTCTGAGCTGGTTCATGATCGGTGTGAGTATCTGGCTGATTGGTGACAGCAACAAAACGCTGACACTTTTTCTGATCGGTCTGGGGCTCTTTTTCTTCTCTTTCTCGGCAGGTTTCGGCGCAATCTATTTCAAAGAGTTGCAGGCGAAACTCTTCTCCAAAAGTTACCGCGGCAGGACGATGGCAAACCGGCAGGTGGCGGGATCGATCGCTTCGATTATCAGCGGCGGAATTACGGGATATGTTTTGAGCAGTTTCGACGCACCGATGAATTACGCTTTTTTGTTTATCGTCAGCAGTTTTTTGATGGCGATAGGATTTGTCGTCTTTGGGACGATTGAAGAGCCGTCGAAATCCAATGTCTCCGTCAAAGAGGCGCACTTCGGGATTTTCATGAAAAATGCCGTGCAACTGTTACGGAGTGACCGCAGGCTGCAGAAGCAGATTGTCGCTATTTTGCTGGGATACAGCTATTTTCTGGCGATGCCTTTTGTCATCCTCAATGCCAACAGCAGTTTTCAGCTAACGGGCTGGATGCTGGGCGGATTTATTACCGTGCAGATGGCGGGGAGTATTGTTGGAAGTACTTTTTTGTGGCGACGGATCGATGACTACGAAAAGATGCTCTCTTTGAGCATTGTTTTCATGATAGCGGCTTTCGGTGTGGCGCTGATGTGCAGCGATGCCTGGTGTTATGCTGTGGTTTTTCTGTTGTTTGGTATTGCACTGGACGGTTTCAGCATCAGCGGAATGAATCTGGTGATCGAGATTGCACCGGAAGATAAACGACCCATCTATACGGCATTGCAGTCCAACATCACGTCTCTTGGGCTTTTCTTTCCAATTGTGGGCGGTGTCATACTCAAATACAGCGGCAGTTACGAAGTGGTCTATCTGCTGACGATTCTTTTGCTCGGAGTAGGGCTGTGGCTGAGTATGGGGTTAAAGCGTACCTGATGTAAAGAGGTTTTCGTACGTTTTGATCACTTTTTCGATGCCGAAATTTTGGTCGGTCTCTTTTTTGATCGCTTCATGATCAAAAGGATAGTCACACGCTTTTTGGATGGTTTGTGCAAATGCACGGGTATCGAAAGGTGTCACCAGAAAGCCGTTTTTTCCGTTATGGATAATCTCTCCAGTGCCGCCTGCCGCGTCAAATGCCACGACCGGAGTACCGCAGGTATTGGCTTCGAGTACGACATTGGGCAGACCTTCAAAACGGGAACTGAGCACAAGCAGGTCAGCGGCTTTCATGAAGGCGTAGGGGTTTTGGGCAAAGCCCGCCAGAGTGACGCGGTTTTGCAGGTTATTTGCCGTGATCTGCTTTGGCAACGCTTCATGATCGCTGCCTTCTCCCAGAATAGTCAGGTAATAACGCGTATCCAGTTCACACATTGCTTCCAGCAGCAGGTCAAATCCTTTTTGGTAGCCCAGTTTTCCGACAGCGAGGAGGTTGCAGACGTTTTTGGGAAGATCGGCGCTTACTTGTGTACTCAGTTGTGTGACGGTTCGGGTATCGACCGGATTGTAGATAACGGCCATCTTCTCTGGGGCAATACCGTAGTTGGTGATCAAATCCTTTTTCATGAACTCCGCCTGTGTGACGATCAGGTCGAAATTTTGATAAACGTGCCGGTAGAGCCAGTCGAAGAGGCGGGGATACTTTTCGCGTTTGTTGCGTATGGAGACGGTGTTTGACTCACGGGCGATGAAGAGGGTCTTCTTTGGGAATAAGGGGCGTAGCATCGCGATAATGAGATTGAGATAGGCGAGGGTGGTAAATACGATGTCCGGTTTTTGTGTGCGTATGATTTTGATGATTTTAAAAACGGCGTTTCTTGCTTGTGATGCCTGAAGGTCGATGACTTCGATGTTCTGCGGTACCATACCGGTATAGCGTCCTTCGTTTTTGAGCAAGACGAGTATCGGTTCAAAACGGCTTTTGTCAAGATGTTTGAGGAGGGTCAGTACCACCCGTTCCGCACCGCCGCCGTTGAGCAGGGGCAGAAAAAACATAATGCGCTTTTTAGCGGTGTTCATGATCCTATACCGGTTCGTAATAGATATATTTTTTATCGAAGTTTTTTCTGCTGGCATACTTGTTTTTAACCGAATTCAGCACAATTCCGCAGCGCTCAATTTTCAGTTTTTCCAGCATCTCATCCAGCTCCGTTAAATATTTTTGCTCTGTAAAACCTGATTTTACAACAAAAAGGGTGATATCCACATATTTGAGCAGTACCATCGCATCTGCTGCGTAATTGACCGGCGGGGTATCGAGGATAATATAGTCATAATTTTTTCTCAGCTGTGTCAATACTCCCTGCATATGTTCCGATGCCAGCAGTTCTGCGGGATTGGGCGGGATTCTGCCGGAGGTGATAATGTTCAGGTTCGGATAGATTTCATGTTGCCAGATGACATCTTCCAGTTCCGCTTTTCCCGCCAGGACATCGCTGATACCGATTTTATTGGAGAGTTTAAATTTATGGTGCATCTCCGGACGACGCATGTCGAGTGAAAGCAGGATCGTACGTTTTTCGCTCATCCCGATCACGGCAGCAAGATTTGCCGCAACCACGGTTTTGCCTTCATTGGGAACCGATGAGGTGACCATGACGACTTTGCTCTGTTGCGGTGTAACGGTATACTCCAGATTGACACGGATACGGCGAAAGGCTTCACTCGCGACAGAGCGCGGATCGGTTAGGACGTAGACCGAGTTGTAGAGTTTTTCATTTTGAATATAGGGTATCTCCCCGAAAACCGGGATGTGACTGTACCGCTCCACATCTTTAACGGAGTAGATCTTATAATCGCGTCGGAAATGCGCCAGCAGCATCGAGAGTACGAGTCCGAAGAAGAGCGCTGTCATCAGCACGATTTTTTTGTTGGGCTTTACCGGTGTGAGCGGCAGGTCGGGATAGTCGAGTATTCTGACATCGGAGGATTTCGCCGACTTGACGAGACTCAGTTCCGACTGTTTTTGCAGCAGATAGTAGTAAAGTCGCTCGTTGATGCTGTTGATACGTTCCAGATTGACGAGATCCTGCTCTTTCTCGGGTAAAACCTGGATTTTCGCTTTCTGTTTTGCGATCATGCGGTGCAATTCGTTTTTGCGTTTGCGGAGGATATCTTCGATACCTTTGGTGACGTTTTTGAGCGATTGTTTGACTTTGTGGATCTGATTTGTGATACTTTTGATATCGGGGTGTAGATCGGTGAGTTGCTCTTGAAGCCCGGTTTTCTGTGCTTCGAGGGTTTGGAGATTGTTGATAATATTTGCCAGTACCGGATAGCGGTCGCTGTAACCGCCGATAGCGCTGTAGTTGCCTTTGTCAAGCTCTTTTTTGAGAATGGAAAATGATTTGTAGTCGAGTTCTACTTCCCCGTACTCTGTTTCGAGGTTGATGATTCTGTCTACCACTTCCCGTGTTTTGGTGTCGATATCGATAATGTCGTTGTGTTCTTTGTACCGTTTGAGTTTGTCGGCAGACTTTTTAAACTCTTTTCTGATCTCTCCGAGTTTCTGGTTGAGGAAATAGAGTGTAGCGGAAGCTTCTTCCGATTTTTTTTCCATATTTTGGTGAATATAGGCTTTGGAAAGGAATGTGAGAAAATCTTTGAGTCTTCTGGGGTGGACATCCTGATAGATGACTTCGATGACTGTAGAACGCAGCGATGCCGGTTTGATATTCATCTTTTTGCGTATCTCTTTGATTTGGTCTGGTTTGTATTTGATGACAAAAGCGTAGGTTTCAGAAGGTTTGGCGTGGAGGTTGGCAACGATGAATGAAAAATCTTTGGTTTCAACCTTTTCGCCGTAACGGAAAGTTCTGTTGAAGCTGTATGTGTCCGGGAGTCCGATCAGGCGTTTGATTTTTCCGGTCAGAGAGTGTGCCAGTTCGATGTGAAACCGTTGGTCATCCATCGGCTGGATGATAAATTTTTGGTTGTAAAACTGAGGGTTTTTGACATGCACATGGTGGATGTGAATCGGTCGCTCTTTATAATATTCTGTTT
>JALWRO010000172.1 GCA_027080605.1 Campylobacterales bacterium | reverse complement strand
CTACGATTCCGCTGCAGGTGGTGCTGGACGGAAAAAGTTACAATGCGATCGACTGGTCTCTGACCGGTCTGGCGCTCGATATTCCGGATATTAAGTCCCATCCCGGTGATAAAATCGATGCACAGTTGATCCTTCCGATTCACGATGCCAGACTCTCCCTGCCTGTAACACTTTTTCATGAATATAACCAGGATGACCGCAACGGTTTCTCCTTTGTCGATTTGAGCGAAAAGCACAAAAATGTGCTGCGCCGCTTTATCGAGATGGCGATTGAGGGGAAAATAGACAGAGTGGATGATATTGTCGCCGTCTATGAGGAGCCGGAAATCGTCACGCCGATTCAGACCCCTGTGACACTGCAGGAAGAGGAAGCACATGCGTTGAAACGCTCTTTTGTGCGTACTTCTGCCAGATATCTGCTCTTTGCCGTACTGGTAGCCGGACTTCTGGGTCTGGTACTCTTTTACAATCTGCGCTATATTTACGAAGGCAGCGGTGTTGTAAGCGGAAACGATTTGATGGTCTATCCTGCGGTCAGTGCGCTTGTCGAAAAGGTATATGTTCATGAAGGCGACAGTGTTACGCCGGGAATGCCGCTGGTGCAGCTGGACAGCAGTGCCGTACGTTACAAGCTGGCGTTACTGGAAGTCGATCAAAAGAGAAAACGGGATCTTTTTAGACAAAAACAGCAGCGTCTGCGACAAAAAAGAGTGATGCATGAGAAGATGATTGGTCTGGCAAAAGAGCGTATTGCGAAAAGCGGTGTTTCTTATCGCAATGCTAAAAATCAGTATGCGCAGCGTTTGATTACCAAAAGAGCGTTGCAGCAGGCGGAGAATGCTTATCTGGATGCGCGTCAGAATCTGGAAAAGATCAAACTGCTGCCCGCCGCTGAAGAGGATGAGAACCTTTCCGGAACACAAAACAGACTTGATCTTGAAAAAGCGGACGTGAAACTGGAGTATTTGAAAAAGCAGTTGCCGCTTTATCATATTGAAGCGCCTGCCAATGGTAAAGTATATGAGATCTATGTTCATGAAGGACAGGAAGCGCTCAAAAGCAATCCTCTTTTGCTCCTCTGGACAGAAGACGCCCCTTATATCACGGCAACAGTTCCTGTGAAATACCTCTCTGATATCATTACCGGCACAGAGGTGGATGTTATCGATAAAAATGACAATGTCGTATTGAAAGGGAAAGTGTTTAAAACCGGCAGTTTGACGGACACAATGCCGCAGAGCGATACGTTCACGGTCTATATCCGTCCGGAACATCCCGCAAAACATCTGAAACCGCATCAGAGAGTACAACTGCTTTTTAAAAGAGACTTATGACACAACGGTTCGATGAGCAAAAGGCACTGTACTCTTTTGTGACACCGCTGCTGATATACGGCAGCAGTGTCACGGTGTTGCTGATTATTTTACAACCGCAGCTCTATCTGCTGAAACACGGTGCCGTCATTACCCTTTCCCTCTTTGCACTCTGGCGTTACAGTTGGATGCTGATCAACTACAGCCGTGCGCTTATTTACCGCTTTTACTACTACCCCATGCTCAGACGCAGGGTGCAGCAACTGCCGGAAGAGGCGAAATATCCCAAAAATCTCTACTTTATGATTCCCTCCTATAAAGAGGATTTTTGGGTCAGTGTCGAGTGTTTCCGGTCTATTCTGGCGGAGATCAGAACGATACCTTCTCATGTAACGATTGTGGTCGCCACTTCCGAGAGCCGGGAAGACAGGGTCATTCATGAAATGTTTCGCGCCTATGAAGGCAAAGATCGTGTGAAATTGATTTTTCAGCACCAGAATGCCGGAAAACGGATTGCGATGGGACATGCGCTGCGTGCGATTGCCAGAGAGTATCATAAAGAGAAGTTTCATGATCCCAATTCTGTGACGATTTTTATGGATGGAGACAGTTATCTGCAGGAGGGTTTTTTACGTAAACTGCTGCCCTTTTTTGCTTCGGAATATCGCCTCGGTGCGGTGACAACCAATGAAGTTGCTTATATCAATTCAAAAAACAGCTGGTACAAAGCGTGGTTCAATCTCAAATTTGCACAGCGCCATATTCTTTTTCAGGCGCACTCCCTGTCGCGTAAAGTGATGACTTTAACCGGCAGACTCAGTGCGTACCGTACAGATATTGTTATCAAAGAGCCGTTTATCCGGCAGGTGGAGAACGATATTTTGACCCATCCGCTGCACGGAAAGTTTCGTTTTCTGATGGGTGATGACAAAAGTACCTGGTTTCATCTCCTCAAAAACGGGTGGGATATGCTCTATCTCCCCGATCTGCTCTGTATTTCGCTGGAGAGCAGGGACGGCAATTTTCTGGAACTGAGTCGTACACTTCCCTACCGCTGGTTCGGTAATACACTGCGCAACAACAGCCGGGCACTCAAACTGGGACCGGCAAAGACAGGATGGTATATCTGGTATGCCATTTTTGAACAGCGTTTGATTATGTGGACATCGCTGGTCGGTATACTGAGTGCATTGATCCTTTCGGTGACGATTTCCCCATGGTATCTGCTCTTTTTTGTTGCATGGGTCATGATGATACGTCTTTTGCAGCTTTTTGTTATGGCATTTTTCGGACACCATGTGCACTGGCAGATGCTACCGCTGATGCTCTATACACAGTGGATTGGGGCATTGGTCAAGATCAAAGCGTTTTACAATCTTGCCGATCAGCGCTGGTCAAAAAACAGCGATGTACAGCAAAACAGAAAAGAGGTTGTACACATTTCCCATCCTCTGGTAAGGTGGATGCCCAAAATTGCTATGTTTAGTACGGTAACACTTTTTATATTGCTGTTGCTGCTGAGTCACGGCGCTTTGAAGTTGCCGCAGAGCACTTTTTTTTCGAACCTGCTGCATCTCGTTCAGCCAACTGATTCGATGCAGCTCAATGCGTCGCAGTATCATTTGAAAAAGCCGACATCAGATAGTACGGCAACGATACTGAAAATTACCCCCGGTACAAAAGAGATTGCACAAAAGATCAATCACTTTTTACAAAAGAGTGATTCCGGTAGAAGAGCGATTGTGCAGTTTGCGGCAGGAGAGTATATCGTTGATCGACCGGTGGAGATAAAGCGCAGCAATGTTTTGGTTCAGGGGGCAGGAAAAGAGAAAACTGTGCTGATTTCAAATCTGCATACCCCTTCCCCCGCTGTGATACATATTTACGGTGAAAGAGGTAATCGGCTCGGCTATCTTGCGAAAAATATCTACCGTAATCAAAGTGAATTTTTTTGTCAGACAGCCAAATCGTATACGAAATATCTGTTGATTCGACAGCCTAACGACAAACGTTTTTTGCAGAAGCTCGGTGCAAAAAGGTGGGCAAAACGTTATCCCTATCTGCGGCAGGAGATAGTGCAGGTATGCGGACACGATCCTGAACAATTTAAATTTTACACGGCAAAACCGATGCTGACCGATTTTGAAGCGGGTAAAAGTGAAGTGATTGCATTGCATATGGTGGAAAATGTTACATTAGAGGATTTTACCGTCTTGCAAACCAACGGATCGAAGAAAATCGCTTCATGTCGTTTTGATTATACCAACAGTGCACCCGATGTAGCGGTCGATGCAATTTTACTGGAATATGCCGCATCATGTCATTTGAAAAATCTGAAAATCCTCAACAGCGGCAGCCATCCGCTGCACAACGAATATGTGTACGGCAGTCTGTTTGAATTTCTCACTGTTGACGGGAGCTGGAACAAAGGGAAAAAGGGGAATGGTTATGTACGTTTTTCGCGCACTTATTATTCGGTTTTCAGAAGCAGCAGCGTCACAAATATTCGCCATATAACGTTACAGTGGAGTGCGTGCGGAAACCATCTTTACAATATCTACAGTAGTGTCGATATCAACTTTCATGGTGGATTTGCACACCGTAACCGTGTAGATCATATCGTATTTGAGATTCCTCCCGAACACCGCTGGAAAGCGATCGAACATGCCCCGCCAAATGCGAGATGGGCACCGCCGGACGGTGTCAACAAAATAGAAACCGAAACATTTGCTTATTTACATAAACATAAATGAAAGGAGTGACATGCTGAAAAAAACTGTATTGTTGCTGGGGCTCATGCTCTCGGCAGCTATTTGTCAAGATGATCTGAATCAATCCGCTGTGTCTTCGGGCGAAGGGGAAGTGCTCTTCGGAGAAAATCTGACACTGCGCCATCTGCTGGAGGATGGTCTCAGTTTCCGTAAAGATATGATGCGCACGAAAGAGGCGTACCTGAAACTCTACGAAGCACAGTTTAAAAGAGCGGCGCTGGAAGCAAAAATTGTTGCTGAACGGGCACTGGACAGTGAACGAAACGGTTATGAAACGGGAATTTCATGGAACTTGTTCGGCAACGGCTATTTCGGCTCGCGAAGCTTTGCCGCGGAGCAAAAGGCACAAAAAAATATCGCCTTTGAACATGATGTCGATACCGTTCTTTCCAACTACGCGGAAGTGGCGTATTATGAGATTGAAGATATCAAACGGACGATTCTGTACCGTTATGCGCAGAAGCGGTATATGTTATTACAAAAGGGAATGATGACAGCACGTAGAAAATTGCAAAGCGGTTTGTTGACACGACTAGCGTATGAGCGAATCGAAACCGCGTATGAAAAGAGTAAAAAAGCGAAGGAGTATCTTTTAGTCAACGAACCTAAACCGTTTGACCAAAAATATCGCAAATTGATTACTGTTATTGAAACAAAAAAGTTGATTGATGCTCAAAAACTGACCAAACTGACACTGGCACATGCTCCGTCAGTCAAAATTGAAAAACAGAAACTGACACAATCGACAATGGACGATGACTGGAAACAGCATCTGAAAGCGGAACTCTATCTGAAACGAAAAGAGTACACTTTTGTCGACCGACAGGAGACACTGGGTGGGCTGCAAGTGCGTATTCCTCTGGAAAGTTACAGTAAAAACAGAGAACTGGTGCGTCTGGAAAAAGAGTACAGCCGGCAAAAAATGCGCAGCCTGAAACTTATTCTGGGCAAAAAGGTGCGATATCTATATGATCGCATCACCTATAACAGGGAACAGATCGACAGGATGCAAAAAGAGCGCACACTGGCACAACACCAGCTTGAGCAGTATCGGTATAAAGTCACTCATCCTGCCGGAGAACGAATGAGAACGCGATGGGAAAATATGCTGATGACAGAAGTCAATATCCTGGATTTGGAACAAAATATCTGGATTGCACGGGCGGATATTCTCAGTGCACTGTTAAAACTGCAATATCTCTCAGGGGTACGGCTTGTAAGATAATTTTTCTCATTTACAAGATATTATTTGACGATAGACGATTTTTATGTTATACTTTGGTATCGTAGTAACATTATAATATGAAAAAAGGTATTAATTTGCAAAAATATATGG
>JALWRO010000171.1:11153-19765 GCA_027080605.1 Campylobacterales bacterium | reverse complement strand
GCCGGCCTTGCTTGCCAGCCATCTATATCGCCCTCCTCGGAGCTGATCCCCGAGCATCAAAAGGAGTAAAATCTCTTCGGGCATACGCGTCAACGGCGCAACGCCCGATCATCGCCGCATTGTCAGAACAGTACTCCAGCGGAGCCAGATGCAGTGCGGCACCAAAATCATGACATAACTTCTCTATCTTTTCACGCAAATAGAGATTCGCACTCGCCCCGCCGACAATGGCAAACTCCCAAATCGCACCGTTTTTGAAAATCTTTTTGAGCTTTTGCAACAAATGCGCCGTCGCTACCCTCTGAAACGACGCGCATATATCACACCGATCCTGTTCACTCAAATCACCAAGCGCTTCGATCTGCAATCGTACCTGATTTTTAAGCCCGGAGTAACTAAAAGCAATCTTTGGCGAATTGCCTAACGGTACAGTAAAATCAAATCTGTTTTCATCGCCTTTTTTCGCATACGCTTCCACAATCGGTCCACCGGGATATCCCAACCCCAGCATTTTCGCCACTTTGTCGAAACTCTCCCCGAAACTGTCATCCATCGTCTGTGCAATCAGTGAAAAATCTTTGTATCCGTGTGCATCGATTACCTGTGTATGCCCGCCGGAAACAAGCAAAATAGTCATCGGAAACAACGCCTCTTTTTCCAGAAAAAGGGAGTAGATATGCCCATGCAGATGGTTCACACCGATCAAAGGCAAATCCAGAGCAATCGCCAGCGCTTTTGCCATCGTCACCCCTTCCACCAGTGTCACTGCCAGTCCCGGAGCGTTTGTCACGGCTACCGCTTTAAGTTTTGGAAAATATGCCTCTGTCTGCTCCAGAATTTTCGGCAACGCTTCCGCATGCAGTCTCGCAGCCAGCTCCGGCACCACGCCGCCATATTTGGCATGGTCGATCTCCTGGGAGATTTTTTTATGAAATAAAATCTTTTTCGTTGCTATCTCTGTCACCGCTATGGAACTGTCATCACAACTGCTTTCAATGCTCAATATCATGAAATCCTCTCAAAAATAGTAAAACAGACCGACATCCAGAGCTGCCGTGCGCTTTTGGGATATTTTATCTTCATATAACTTTAAATTTAACGCCCAATCCTCCGCCGTTTGCCAGGTTAAAAACCATTCCACCCTGCTCTCTTTTATACCGTCATCGAAAAAATCTTTTCGGTAGAGAACACCGGTTCGCACCGATGCAATATCATACAGCAAACCGCTTTCAATCCCTGCCGCGCTTTTGCTCTCTTTACCCAGATAAAGCTGCGGCGTACCTAACAGATAAAACTGTAACCCGTTTTGACGCATACTCGCCCCGACACCGCCTTGTAAGGCAGCATAGAGTCTCTTTCCATGCACCCTGGTAACACTTATCTCTGCTTTCCAGGAAAATGCCTTGAAAAACCTGTCCCAGTCAGCAAGCGATCGCACAGAGACGAAATCAAAACGCTGAAATTTCGACCTCTCCACAGTGAGTTTAAAAAAGTCGATATATGCACCGGGAAGATACCCCCTCGTCATGTCATAGAGATCATGCATGGCAGGTTTAAGCTGCAACGACCATTTCCCCTCATTAGAAATCCACACCGCCACCCTCGCGCTCTTGTGGCCCAGCAGCGGATTGTCAGGCTCTGGTATTTTCAGAGACTCTTTTTGGGGCAATTTACTCCGATACCGCAACAGTTTCATCAAAGTTTGAATATACTCTTTTTTATTTATTTTCTTCTTACTGCGCTGCTGTTTGAGGATCAACACCACCAGGTCGAGCACCTTCGCTTTTTCATGATCATTTATATTTTCCAATAACCTAAGTTCATAAGTTTCTGTAAATTTTTTCGCTATTGTCCGGTTTTTGATCAATTTAACGAGTTGCTGCATCTCCCTTCTTTTTGAAGGTCGAAAAAAAGTTTTTGCAATCAGTTTTTTTTCATGAAGCAATCGTATGGTATCGACAGGAATCACTTTGAACGTAAAGTGTTCCGGTAAATAAGTATCTCCCTTTGCCGACTCCAGCAGCCACAAAAGATTGTAAGAGCAGTTTTTCGTAAAGAAATAGTAGTCACCATAAACACCCTGTAACTCATAGAGGTGGTACAACAGCCGTCGAATCTCTTCATGAGAGAGGTTCAGGCGGTATTCCCACATATCGCGCTGCTCCATGGCAGAGTACTCTTTGATCTTTTTGTAGTAGGGTAACACGGAGAAAAACCCTTTATACCCACCGGTCAAACCTTTAAACGTATAAATCAGTCCATTGGTTTCGTCGGTTTGTGCGGCATAATTGACCGCATCGCTGATCAGCGGTGTATCGGGATTTTTATCGAGTCTGAGAAATGTATGCCCAAACATCGACGCGGGAGAATTGAGATAAGCAGTCGGGAAAACCAGCGTCACGCCCTGAATATGCTCTTTGGCAATACGCTTTTCCAGTTTTTCACATACAAACTGCTCTTTGTCGAAGAGTTCGGGAGCGACCTGCTTCAGCCAGTAAATGCGTGCGGGATATTTACATGAGATACTCTGATTTTCATCTTCGATTTGAGCAATAGTCTCTTCCAGTTCGTTTTCAGGCGAAAATCGGGAGGGGCAAGTCAGGAAAAATGAGGGATCGTCAATCTCACTTCTACCGTTTTTCATATGTAAAAGCACATGCCAGTAACGACTCTGAGAGAGTTCATGAAGTCTGCTTTTTGTCAAATCCTTGGCAAAAAGCGTCTGATATGAGAAAAAAATAACAAAAAGGGCAACGGCAAAGCACCCTTTTTGTCGCAATGTTTACCCTGCGATAGTAACGATCGCGTCGATTACGTTTGCAGAAGTAACATCTTCACTTGCGTAGATTTTGTCAAAATTTGTTTTGAGTTTTGTCTCAAAAGCTTTTTTATCGGAGACTTTCAGCATAGATGCCAGTGTGTCAAGTGTTTCACCCTGACCCGCGGCAATATCGGTTGCCAGATTGTCCATGTTGTCTGCAACAAATGTCTCGACTTCGTTAGAGACCAGTAAAACCGGTTTGTCACATCCCAGTGTTCCCGTCGTAATACCAAACGTCTGGTTACCGGAAAGTGTATTCAGTGTCGCGGCAATCACCTGCTTTGCCACTGTATTTTGATTATCGATAATCATACTTCCCAGACCACAGCCTGTGTTGAGATTTCTCTCTGCATGCGCAGAAACCGTCAGTGCAGCAACAGCCAGTGTAGTAAGAAAAATTTTTTTCATTTTTACACACTCCTTCTTCTTTAAATTGAAAATTATTATACATATTGTTTACTTAACTTGAAGCAGAGACAGAGAAAAATTAAATATATTGCAATTAAATAAATTTTTTTGATTTAATTGCAATATTCAGTATCTATTAAGTAATTTCATGTAAAATTCAAATTCTATTTTACTTATAGATTTTTATAAAAGTTTTTGCTTTATTGGCTAAACTGATTTTGTTTTCGGTCGATAGGAAAACATTCATGAATAAAAATCGTGAGTAACATAAACAAAAACATTAACCTTGAAAGGGGCAATCCATGACTGTTGAAGAATTAGAATTACTGGGAACTTTGAGTGAACTTGATCTTGAGAACCTTGACGACGATGCACTGGCATCTCTATTGGAAGAGGCTCTGGCTGTCACCGATGAAGATCCTTACGAAGCGATCACATTCATCACAGAAAACAGCGAGATTCCATACGAAGATCTTCAACGCGTTTACAACACATTTAAAAAGTAGTCCTGCTACTTTCAATCACAGGCATACAGAGAGGGTATCTCACATCCTCTCTGTCAAAAAAATCTTTTATAGTTTAGCGGTAAATTCCCGCACTTCCCGGTCAATTTCAAAAATATCTTCAAGCGTCACAGGTTTAAAATCATCAAAAGCCCTGTAAGCGGCTATCGTCTTTCGGGCAATATCCATAAACCCGATTTTCCCGTCAAAAAACTGTGCAATTCCCACTTCATTAGCTGCGTTGATCACTGCCCCCAAATGCGGCTTTTGCAATATATCATCCTTGATTTCCCATATAGGATAGCGCACAGAGTCTATTTTACGAAACTCCAGGCTACCCACTTCCACAAGATCCACAGGAGCCAACACCTGCTCTTCCACCTTACCGAGCAGTGCAAAAGCGATAGGCAGTTTCATGTCGGCATTGGCAATATGTGCAGTCGTACTGCCGTCTTTAAAGTCGATCAATGCATGAATAATCGATTTTGTTTCGATAATCGCATCAAGTTTATCGATGTCAAAAAGCCATTTTGCTTCAAGAAGTTCAAATAGTTTGTTGGTCATCGTCGCACTGTCGATGGTAATCTTTCGTCCCATCGACCAGTTGGGATGGTTCAGCGCCTCTTCCACCGTCGCATTTTCCAAAACATCCAGCGGTGTATCGCGAAAAGAGCCGCCGCTTGCCGTAACAGTCATCTTCTCTACCGGACGATCCTGCAACAGATACCATAACCCGAAATGCTCACTGTCGATAGGATCGATCGAAGCGATATCGATAAACTGTCCGGCCACTACCAGACTCTCTTTGTTTGCCAGTGCCACACGCTTTTTACATTTGATTGCTTCAATCGTCGGCTTCAGTCCTGCGAACCCAACCAGCGAATTGACCACCAGATCGCTTCGACTTTCCCGAATCGCTTCGAGTATCCCCTCTTCTCCGTACAAAACATCTTCATGCACTACTTTGGAAACAGAGTCTTTATGCGCCACTACCACCCGTTTTGGATGAAATTCGGCAATCTGTCGGTTTAGCAGATCAACACTGTTTCCGGCAACCAGTACCTCTACGGGCAGATCAAAACGCTTTGCGATATGTAAAGCATTCACCCCGATGGAACCGGTAGAACCTAAAACGATCAAGCCAGTCCCCGAAGTAAAATCACCATCAGCACTCCTGCAAAAAGATACCCGTCAACCCGATCCAGCACACCGCCGTGTCCCGGTAAAATGGTACCGCTGTCCTTCACTCCCGCTTTACGCTTCAAATAACTCTCAAACAGATCGCCGAAAATCGAAGCAAATGAAACCACTAGTGAGATCAGAACCGCCAGAATCGGAGAGACAAAAGAGACGCCGTACATCGCACCTGCAACCGTCGCAATCAACACACCGCCGATCACCCCTTCCCAGGTCTTTTTGGGAGAAACCGGAGAAAACGGGGTCTTCCCTATCGCCTTGCCAGTAAAGTATGCCCCGGTATCTGTCAACGCCACGACAATCACCAGCCAGACCATCGCATCCATACCGAACCCTTTGTAGAGTGCCAGCAGAAAAAGGAACGAAGCCGTCGGATAGAGAAAAAGATAGATATTTTTCATATCGACACTGTTTTTGTATACCATCCATGAGAGTGCTATAATCGATGCCAGAAAGAAGAGATCGTCAGGATTGCTGTAGACCAGTGACACCAGCCACAAAAGTGCTGCATATCCGTAGAGTTTGTTGTCATCGATTTTCAGCAGTTGCATCGTTTCATAAAAAGCGAACAGATACGCCACTCCCAGAAACGCCCATGTCAGCAACGCGCTGTCCACCATACCGATCACCACAATCACCGCAATCAAAGTAATTCCGGTCACAAAACGCGCTTTATCTATTCTATCCAGCCAGTTTTTGGGTTTTTCCATACTCTTTTTCGCCTCTTTTCATGATTTTCACATTTTCGCTATCTTACAAATTTCCCGCTTATCACCCACTTCAGACACGTATATCCAAAATATGATACGGAAGTGATTCATACAACTCTTCCACTCCGTGACGGCTCTGCATCTTTTTATACCGCTTCAGAATCTCCACCTCTTTTTCACCGGTCTGCTCTTCCGCCTCTTCGCGCTGATGCTCTTTGTCGGGATCTACCGGCTCGGCATTGACAATATCTCCGGGATCTTCGATGATATTCGGTTTTTCATTGGTACGCGCCGCGGCAATGACATTTTGAAACTCAACCCGCCCCTGATAATCTGTCTGTTTTGCCGCAGGCACCTGCATATTTTGGTTGGCGTAGACAATCCCTTCAAGCGGTGTAATGGGCATCTCTTACTCCTTCGATACCTTGATCGTATCGTAATTGACATAGTTGACATTCGCACCGTCACGCATTTTTACATTACGTCGCTGTGTAAAATCGACCAGATAACTACCCGGCTGCACGGCACTGAACTGCACACAAAGTTTTGCCGCGAACTCCAGTACGGCAAACGGGGGTGATTTTTTCTCGTTGCGTATTATAACATGTGTAGAGGGCATATCTTTCAGATGCATCCAGATATCGCTCATTTTTGCCGATTTTAAGAGAGAAATATTGCCGCGTTCATTCTTCCCAAGCATAATTTTATACCCCTCGATAAAGAAAGTCTCTGTATTGGCATCGGCTTTTTTCTCTTTTTTCTGATTTTTGGGCTGTTTGGGCAGATAGAGTTGTAGTTCATCGATACTCTTTGCATGTGCTATCGCCTCTTTCAGATTTTGCAGAAAAGTGATTTTCGAAGCGAGATTGTCCCGCTCGATATGGGTAAATTTTGCCTTCTGTTTCAGCTTTTTAGCGCGTTTGAAAAAGTCGTTTGCCGCTTCTGCCGGCGTACGACTCTTCTCCGGCAAGCGGATAGTACACTCCTTCCCTTCAAAATCTGTCACCGTAATCTCTTTTTGGTAATTCTTCATGAGATGCAAATGCGAAAGCAACAAATTACCCTGCTGCGTCAACGCTTCACTCTTTTGGCGTAAAAGCGTTTCGTCTTCGAGCTTATCATAAAGTTTTTGCAGCTTTTGCAACTTTTTCATAACGATTTGCAGTTTCTGTTTTCTAAGCGCTTCAATCTTTTGATTTTGTCGTTTGGCAAACACATCATGAGGATGCGCAGGTATGTCCGCGATCTCTTCCGAAGACTCTTTAAACGGACGCGGCGGCAACTCCTGCAGTCGCACACCCGGCTGCACTTCCCGAAACGATGTATGGGCGTCGATATGCCGGTACGCTTCCAAAATCACACCGTTTTCATCCAGAATGATAATATTGGTATTTCGCCCGGTAAATTCAAACTGTAAAACCGATTTCTGTGCTTTATAACTCGAAGAGGAGTTCACCAAAATACGCAGTATCCGGTTGCCTTCCGGCACTTCGACTTTTTCTACTCTGGCGTTGTTAAATCGTTTTTTCAGCACAACATCAAAAGGAGCGTTGTAGTTGCGTACTTTTTTATAGGAAGCTGTCTGAAAAATAGCAGCATCTCCCCGGCGCATATCAAAATAGTAACTGTGTTCCCTGTCAAAAACGATTTTAACGATGGTATCTTCAACACGCTCAATCGCATTGATTTTACGATAACGGCTTAAATGGGAGGCAATTTGGACTAATGCAGATCTTGTCATAAAGATATGATAGCAAAACTATCATATCGAAACCAAATTATCCGGCTCTTTTTTCAAATGCCCCAATAAAGTCATCGGCAATCTCTTCAGGATTTTCCAGCCCGACGGAGACCCGGATTAACCCGTCTGTCACTCCGAGAATCTGCAAAGCTTCCGCATCAAAATCTCTATAAATTGTACTGCGCATATGCAATGCAAGTGTTCTGTTGTCTCCGATATTGGCTGTCTGAATGATATTCCTGGTTCTATTCAGCAGATCAAATGCACGCTCCTTTGTTCCCATGTCAATCGTCAAAAGAGCACCACACCCCATAGGATACCGGTTCTTATAGAGCAGATGATGTTCATGAGAATCAAGCGAAGGATGCCGAACACTGCCATCCGGCAATTTTTCACAAAGCAATTCTGTTACTTTGGCAACATTTTGCTGAACCCGGCGCATTCTGACTGATAACGTCTCCAACCCAATCAGCGTCATAAAAGAGCCAAAAGCATTGGCACTCATACCAAAATCACGCATCGCACGTTTTTTACAAATGCCGATAAACGCCTTTGCGCCCAGTTTTTCCACCATTTTATGCAGATGCCCATAACGTTCATGGTAGAGTTTACTCTCCTCATGAACTGCGGGGAAAAGTGCTATACCGCCCAATGCGGCACTATGCCCGCTAATACTTTTGGTCGTCGAATAAATCACTACATCCGCACCACTTTTAAAAGGCTGTACAACCAGTGGTGTGAGTGTATTATCCACGATCAGAAGGGTTTCGTAACGCTGACACAATAAACCGATTCTTTCCAGATCCGGTAGCTTCATGTTGGGATTTCCCACACTCTCCACCATCACTATAGCAACACCTGCTTTAAGTTGTTCTTCGATTGAAACAAAATCATCCACATCACAAAATGCAGCGCCAATACCAAACCGAGGCAATGTCTCCGTCACAAGTGCGTAGGTTCCACCAAAAAAACCGCCGATACAGAGAATTTTATCACCACTTTTCAAAAGTGCGGTCAGTACCATGGCAATGGCACCCATACCGGATGCCGTAGCAATTGCACCGGCGGCACCTTCCACCTGTGCCATCACCGATTCCAGCCGGGCATTGGTAGGATTGCCCATTCTGGCATAGAGCGGTTTTTGCACTTTCCCGCTGAAAATCCCTTCCGCTTCAAAAGCATCTTCGTATCCGTAAGCGGCGGAAGGCACAATCACCGGTGCGATCGGTCCA
>JALWRO010000171.1:0-11143 GCA_027080605.1 Campylobacterales bacterium | reverse complement strand
GCTTATACAAGTATATCAAAAAGAGCGTTAAGAAGGGAGAAGTTTCTCTGTACCGCAGCGAAGTGTGCGATGCAGAGAATATGTCAAAAGAGAGAAACGATAAAACGCTATACATTCTCCAGCTGAAATGTATCACGGACAACTTCTTCAAATTTCGGTTTATCCAGTTTATACTCTTCTACCAAAGCAACCGCTTTCGGCAAATTGCTATCCAAGTCCAAAGGCTGTGTCGTGATAACTGTTTTGATTACCTGAAGCACCTGTGCATACTCCTGAACCTCTTCTTCCGCCTCTTGCGGGTTGTTCAGGTGACGGATAGCGTTGTACATGATTGGATCAAAGTTCCAGTCATTCAGTAAAATTGCAGTCACTTCTTCATTGGTAATTCCAAATACCTTTTTCTCCAGATTATGCATGTCTTCGAGTGTTTTCACCTGCTCAATCAAAGCTTTGAATTCATCTTTTTTACCATGTTCGATTACCAGTGAAGCGAGGACAATTTTCCCGATTTCCATCAAAAACGATGGCAAAATCAACATATCGAGTTTCGCACGTTTACCTTTGTACCACTTGGCGACAAATGCATTCTGCTGCTCGGAAATAGAAGCAAAATCTTTCGCATCAATTCCGTACGGAGAGAGGTCGAGATCCGGTTTTTTCTGTAGAAAAGAGGAGAATGCAAACCCTTTGACTGTCTCCATCCCAAAAATAGATACCGCCTGTTCGATACTTTTGATTTCACGACTGAATCCATACAACGGGCTATTCGCCGCTTTCAGAATATTGGTCGTTGTCATAGGATCACTTTTCACCACTTTTGCAAGGTCGGCAACCGAGCTCTCTACGTCATTACATACTGCCATGACCTGATTTACAGTATCATCAAGTGGTGGAAACGCTTTTACTTTATCTAAAATTATCTCTTTTGTCATCGTTAGCCTTTAGTATAGAATTTTTGCTGTTTCTATTATCGGCTATATAAAAAATTTATTTAGACGCGAAAGTGACGAGAAGCGGTTTATGATCCGATGAATCGATATGGGTCAAAACTTCTGCTTTTTGCAGCCGAAGTTTTCGGTAAAATACATGATCAAGAGGATAAGGGAAAGGCGCTATTTGATGCTCCTTGCCTCTGAATGCAACATCTTCAAGTGCATATTTTCCGGTAAGCTGTTCAAGAATACGCATCCGTTTTCTGTTCCAGGTGTTAAAGTCCCCGCAGAGAATTAATGGAGAATCGTCTTTTGCAAGTGCCTCCTCTATCTGCGAAATCTGAACAAGAAACTTTTTGATTTTGACAAAGTTGATCATGTGGACGTTAATCACCCGCAGTATCTCTTCGGTATGCATTTTATAGGTCGTTTCCAAAATAATTTTCGGTGTTTTGATAATAGGCTCCACTTCCGAAGTCGTATAAAAATCAAAATCGACGATTTCACTTTTGGCAGCATTGATCAATCCAAACCGGTTATTGTTCCAGACAATGTTCGGGAAAAAACCGTAACCGTACTCGCTGTGTCTGTCCAGCACACTCTGTCTGTTCATGGTCTGATACTCCTGAAACAGGATCAAGTCCGGTTTATGACGGTGCAAAAGAGCGGAAAAATCTTCCAGCCACGCTACGGCATGGTTGTTTTTATGTACGTTCCAGTTCAGCAAGACAATCTTTTTCCCTATAACTTCATCTTTTTCAGGTGCTTTCAGTGCCACAGCCCTGCTTTTCTGATCCACATGCCATGGTAAATATTTACGATACATTGGTCATTTCGCTCCTAAATTACCGGAGATAACATTTTAAAGGTATTTTCCAGCATGGTACGCACCCTTCCTGCAGGCTGCAAACCTTTTGTGCACTCCAGAAAATGGTTCTGAATCCACGCTTCCAGATCGGATACCTGCGCCTGATTATAGAAAAACGACATCGTTTCATAGTTGTAAAAAAAACTTCGTTCATCAAAGTTTGCCGATCCCATCACCACAAAATCATCATCGACGAGTATTACTTTGGCGTGCAGCATCCGGCTTTTGTAAAAATAGATCTCTATCCCCTCTTCCTGAAGATCACGCAAAAAACCGTTGCGTGCAATATCTATAATAAAATGATCCGAAGTATCCGGAACAATGATCTTAATCTCCACACCGCGGTGTCGTGCTACTACCAGTGCATCGAGAATTGTCTGATCCGGCGCGAAATAGGGAGTCACCATCCAGATACGCTTTTGTGCGATAAACGGCATATAGATCATCGCTTCAAAATAGCCGTCGTTTTCTACATCCGGACCTGCCGGCACCACTTGTATAAAATTCTCTTCTTCAATGTGAGGCAATGCGACAGGATGCATTTTCCACTCCGTTTTGGTTGTATACTCCCAGTCAAAAATAAAGATATCGAGATAGTGCTGCGCGGCTTCTCCGGTAATGACAAAAGAGAGATCACTCCAGAGCTTTTCATGGTAGTAGGCAGAGAGATACTCTTTTGCGATATTCATACCTCCCGCCATCACGGTGTGTCCGTCCACAATAATACTTTTGCGGTGGTTACGAAGATTGAGTTTAAAATCGATCGGATGCGCGACAATAGAATTAAAAAAGTAGTACTCTCCTCCCGCATCTCTCAGTTTTCGCAAAATGGCAGGGGCGAACTCCAGACGTGCTGACCCCAGAGAGTCGATCAGCATTTTCACATCGACACCTTCAGATGCCTTCTGCGCCAATATATCGATAATCTCATGGGTTACTTCATCATCCCCAAATATATAGGTAGAGATATAAACAGATCTCTCAGCTTTTTGAAGCATCTCTTTCAAAGCAAAATAGGCTTCAACACCGTCATGACAAATATATGTTCTGTTATGCCGTGTCGGAGGAGGTATTTTCTGTGAAAGCAAAAAGAGAGACATCTCGGAGCGAAAATTTGACGGTGCATAATTTTTCAGTGAAAGTTGCCCTTTTTTCAATATCGATTTTTCGATTTTTCGCCCGCTAAATATGACATACAGCGGTATCCCGATATGCGGTATCAATACAATCACCAAAATCCAGGCAATCATACTCTTAGGTTTTCGTCGCGTCGAGAGCATATGCGCCACTGTAGCAACTGTCAACAACAGTGTGACAACAGAGACAACCTCTACCCTTAGCAATGCACTGAAAAATCCGTTTTCCATGAGCGTATCATACCACTTTATACTAATTTAAGTCAACATACCCCATAATCATCCCCTCAAAACAATATAGGGGAAAATTATGAGAAAATTAACGACAGCTTTTATTGCTACACTACTACTCGGCAACACACTGTTTGCCGTGGAAGATTTGACTTCTGTCAAACAAGAAGGCATCAAATATATCAAAATGCTCGGCGGTGCCTTGAAAAAAGAGGTCAAAGCCAAGATGAAAGAAGATCCGACCGGCGCACTGGCAATGGGTTTTTGTTCCACCAAAGCCAAAGAGATCACGGAAAAGATCAATACACAACTACCACACTACGCCACCGTACGCAGAACCGCTTTGAAGATAAGAAATGAAGCAAACAAACCGGATGCTACGGATATCAACGTCATGAAAAGCTATAAAGAGAAAATTGCCAACAAACAATTTTCACCCAAAGATATTCGACTCGTCGAGACCAAAGATGCCTACAGAATCTACAAACCACTTGTCACCAAAGCAATGTGTCTGAAGTGCCACGGTCAAAATATTTCTGACGATATTCAGGCGGTACTGCACAAAGTCTATCCAAACGACAAGGCAACAGGATTCAAAGAAGGTGATCTCAGAGGTGTCATTGTCGCTGAAATCAAAAAAGATTAATCATAAAAAGAGGCAGGCGGATATCACCTGCCTCCAACATTAACACCCTTCCTCAAACTCCGTTTTCAACACCGCACCGTTGCTTGCATTGGTCACAAGCTGTCGATACTGTTTCAGCCACGATCCCTGAATATCTTTGATATAAGGTTTGAAATTTTTACGTCTCTCTTCAATTTCCGCATCTGTCAGACGAACACTTAACTGATAGTTGTCTACGTCAATATCGATAATATCACCATCTTCCAGCAGTCCGATCACACCGCCTTCCGCAGCTTCCGGACTCACATGCCCGATACTCGCACCGCGTGTCGCACCTGAAAAACGCCCGTCGGTAATGAGCGCCACTTTGTCACCGAGTCCCATACCGGCAATCAGCGAAGTAGGTGCCAGCATCTCCTGCATACCCGGACCACCCCGGGGACCTTCATAGCGGATCACGACAACATCGCCCGCCTTCACCTGTCCGCTTGTAATCCCGACGATCGCTTTTTGCTGTGAATTGAAACAGACCGCTTTCCCGGTAAATGTCCTCATGTCAGGATCAATACCGGCAGTTTTGACCACCGCGCCCTCTTTTGCCAGGTTACCGTATAAAATCGCCAGACCACCCACTTTGGAGTAAGGGTTATCGATGGTATGGATAACTTTTTTATTTTTGATTTCCGCCGATGCAATCCGTTCACCGATCGTCTCCCCTTCAATCGTCAAGTTGTCCAGTTCGAGAATATCATTGCCACGTTTGGTAATCTCATGCATTACCGCACTGACACCGCCGGCAGTATGAATATCTTCCATATGCACCGTGGTCAAAGACGGAGAGATTTTGGCAATATGCGATACATTTTTGCTCATGGTGTTGATATCTTCCAAATTAAAGTCAACACCTGCTTCACGGGCAATCGCTAGCATATGCAGCACAGTATTGGAACTTCCACCCATCGCCATATCGACGGCAAAGGCATTGTTGACCGCTTTTTCATTCAATATATTTCGGATTCTGAACTTCTCGGTCAACGCTTCATCTTTTGCCAGTTCACAGACACGACGCGCCGCTTTTCGCAGTAATTCTTCCCGCTCAGGCGTAAGTGCCAGAATCGTACCGTTCCCTTTGAGCGCAATCCCCATCGCTTCCATCAGGGTATTCATGGAGTTTGCAGTAAACATTCCCGAACAGGAACCGCCGCTCGGACACGCCGCACACTCGATTTCAACCAGTTTCTCCTGGTTGATTTCACCCGCTTCAAACTGTCCTACCGCTTCAAATGCCGTCGCCAGATCGATGGAAGTGCCATCTTTCAGCGTACCTGCTTTCATCGGACCGCCACTGACAAATACGGTCGGAACATTCACCCGCAGTGCTCCCATGATCATGCCCGGAGTGATTTTGTCACAGTTGGGAATACAGATCATCGCATCGAGTTTATGTGCGTTCATGACTGTTTCGATAGAGTTGGCGATAATCTCACGACTCGGCAGTGAGTAGAGCATACCGTCATGTCCCATCGCAATGCCGTCATCGACACCGATTGTGTTAAACTCAAACGGTACACAACCGCATTTTCGAATCTCATCTTTGATAATTTTCGCATATTTGTCCAGAAAAAAGTGCCCTGGAATAATCTCTATAAAAGAGTTTGCCACACCGATAAACGGTTTGTCAAAATCCTCATCTTTGAGTCCTGTCGCACGAAAAAGACTTCGGTGCGGCGCCCGCTCATACCCTTTTTTGACTATATCACTTCTCATGATAATCCTTCTCTATAATTTGCGCGTATTATAGCGAAGTTATTTACAAAATATAAATACAACATATCTGCACTGTTCAAAAATTTCTCAATTTTCCGATAATAAAATATTCAGTTACGTATAGGGAAAAATAATGTCTGCAGAAATTGTATTGGAAAAAGTCGCATCTTTACCTTCCTTGAGTGACAATGTCAAGAAAATTTTAAATATTTGTGATGATCCAAACAGTTCTTTTTCAGATCTTGTTGAGGCGATCAAAACAGATCCTCTCATTACAATCAACATTCTTAAAGCTGCCAACGCCAAGGAATACGGTTTCAAAGAAGATATTACCGATATAGCTCAGGCAGTCGTTATGTTTGGTATGATATCAATCAAAGGTTTTGTCATCAGCAATTTTATCCAAAGTCTTGAAGAGACAGACCTCTCTCCCTATAACCTTGATGCCAATTCATTTATACATATTGTCCGAAAACAAAATGCCTTTGTCGCCAACTGGTATCATCAGGACAAAAAGATCCTTAACACTCTTTTTATGCTTTCACATCTTATGGAAATCGGGAAAATTATTCTTTCAAACGTTGTCATAGAAACCTCATCACAAAAATTATTTGCTGATCATATTAAAGAAACAAAGACCCTTCAGGAAATGACAAAAATGGAAAAAGAAATTTTCGACTTGAGTCATGAGGAAGTTGCGGCAATCCTGATGAAGAAATGGGGATTTTCCCCTAAAATCTACAACCCCCTCCAGTATATTAGCACACCCTACCAGTCACCGAAACAATATCGTCGGGAAACACTTATTTTACACGTCACCAAACTCATTATCAACGCACACAATTTTGACAGGAAACAAAATCTGACTGCTGCTATTGCTATAGTCAAAAAACACCGTCTCCGACCGGAATCATTTGTCACTGCCTACAAACAACTGCAAAAATCGGCATAATCACTCTTTGTACAACCACCCCAGTACACCGCTGATTTTCTCTTTTCCATGAAGCACGTAATTGAACTCATAGTAATTATTGAGTATATACGCCAGATCTTCTTCGCTCTCATCATTACACACGATCAACATCTGATCCCCCTGCTCAATCAGAAAATCATCTCCCGGAAGCAAAATAATCTCCTCCCCGCGTTTGATCAGCAAAAAAATCACCGCACTGTTTTGGGTATAGTCCGCCCGTGATCTTTTCAACACCTTCAAAGGAACCTTTGTCCCTTTTTCCAGTTCATGATAGAGCGCAAACGCCTGTTTCAGTGTTGCCGACATTTCACACAGATGCGGCTTACGTCCCAGTTTTGTCACAATCCTGTTGACAATCGCCCTTCCCCATTTGTCATCTCTCTTGCTCAACTGTAAAATAAATGCATTGGCAAGCGGTTTGGCGATATAATTGTATGTTTTATTGGCAACAATCTCTTCCAGAATATAATTTCTGTCAATATTTGCCGCATTAAAAATTTTCAAATCCGAAAGCGAGTTTTCACGGGCGATGGTGTAGATATCAGGATTGTGCTTACGAGCCAGCATAATGACTGCCAGATTAACCATGTCATCCCTTGTCCCAGCCACAATGACGGCAGCATCGTCAATGCCTGCATCGATCAGTTTGTTTTCCAGCACCTCTTCACTAAAAATTTTTTCTACTTTTTTCTGGTTCTGGGTAAAAATATCTCCGGCATCAATAAATATATATTCAATATTTGCCTTAACCAGCCCCGTTTCCAGTGCACGTCCCATCCGACCGTAACCGTAGATAACAAACTTTCCGCGAGGTATTCTTTCATGAAGCCCTATCTGAAGCGGATGCCCGTGCACCCACATCTCAAGCATCCATAAATGCGGAGCGGTCAAAGCAAGATAGAGCCTGTTGGAAATTACTTTAAACGGATTTTCAATATGGTCAATGCCGATGGTATAGAGATAGTCATTGTTTTGCAGTGTATTGGAGCGTACGATAATTTTGGCTTCGGGATTGAGATATTTGCACATCATCGCAATACGGGTATTTTTATACTCTTTTTCAAATACAATGACAACACTTTTGCACATCGGTGACTTGATCCCGGCCATTTCTACCACCAATACATCCAGAAGATCACCGTGAAAGGAGGGAATATGCGGATGGTACCCTTCCAGCTGAAGCGCATCGATCTTTGATTCATCCTTATCGATCACCACCATCCGCCGGGGAATCTGACTCAACCGCTGAATCAGATTTTTCGTAACATTGTTATAACCGAAAATCAAAATAAACGGTTCGTTCATCTCTTTGACATCTGCCACAAATTTGGAACGGGCAATCTCCTCCGCCAGTACTTTATCCTGAATCAACGCAACAATGGTACCGATACCGTAAAACCAGCCGATCACCGTCAGGTAAATCGCCATCGAAACCCAGATTTTCTGAGGATAAGTAAACGCATACGGCGATTCTCCGAAACCGATTGTCGAAGCCATATAACTGACAAAATAAAAGGCATCGAAAAAGTTGAGATGGTAGACATTGCCCTGGTCATCCTGACCGGGAATCAACATCATCCCCAGAATGGATACGGCAAACGTGACAATGATAATAATAAAAGGAACCCGCAGCCGCCGGATAACGATCCAGCTTGCATAACTTTGCATCGTCTATCTTTTGGATTTCAGCGTATCACCTACAAATATCACCACCGACGTGATATTTGCCAGAAGCGCACCACCTGAGAGAGAGATAATCGCCGTCGAAGACTCGATATCCAATCCACCAAAACCATACAGTGCGATCGCCCAGATCGAAGCGGATCCGATCAGCTGAATATCAGCCACCAGCGATGTCGCCAGCAGTACCGATCCCACCTGTGTCTTGTCTCCAAACTTCATGATCGTCGCAATCAAATTGACCACAATCGCCGCAAAAAGCTCATATTTACTATGCTCCGCCAGCACTTCCGGACTCCCGTAAAAAAAACCGAAATTGAGCGTCATCGCCAAAATAAAGAAAAATCCTGAAATCACTTTGTCAAAATTCATTACGCACTCCTTTGATATATTGTACCCCAAAAAAAATAATGAGAAATTAAGTTTATACCGCTATATCTACGAAATACTTCTTATGTTACCTGTAAGACATACAAATAATTCTATTTCATGATACAATTTCATCACTACAAGAAGGGAGATTTTTTATGGCATTGGCAATCATCTGTTCCGGCGGCGATGCTCCGGGCATGAACCCCGCAATCAAAAAATTTGTCGATCATGTCTACAAACACAACGAAACACCTTATTTTATCTACGACGGTCTCGAAGGGATGATCGACGGAGAGATTATCCCCGCACACCACAGAGATGTAGCCGGCATACTGCACAACGGCGGCGCGATCATCGGCTCTTCCCGCTCAAAACGCTTTTATGACAAAAAGTACCGCCAACAGGCATATGAGCATCTCAAAAGACACCACATCGACGGTGTTGTCGTTCTCGGCGGAGACGGTTCCTACAACGCCTTCGAACTGTTCGGCAAAGAGTTTCCCGTCAATTTTGTCGGGATTCCCACTACTATCGACAACGATATCTACGGCACAGAATACTGCCTGGGCGTTGACACCGCACTCAATGTCATCCGCTGGGCGGTGGACAACATACGCGACACCGCATCCACCTTCAAACGCGCTTTTGTTGTAGAAACAATGGGACGCGAATGCGGCTACCTCGCAGCAGTCACCGGACTCTCCAGCGGTGCCGAAATCTGTGTCATTCCCGAAATGAACTTCAACAAAAATGTCGCCGAACACTTTCTCAAAAAAGATCTTTCCGAAGGAAGGGGCTATATCCTCGCCATCGTCGCGGAGGGTACGAAGATGACACAAACTATCAAAGAGTGGCTCGAGGAAGATATCGGCATGGAAACCCGGGTAACCGTACTCGGACACATCCAGCGAGGCGGAAACCCCACGGTTCATGACAGAATGATGGCATTTGAATTCACCGTCAGGGCAGTCGATCTGCTGTTACAAAAGAAACCGATCCGAAAAGCTATCGGCTACCAAAACGGTGAATTTGTTCCTATGGACATAGCCACTGTCAACAGCGGCATATACACCATTCCCGCAAATATTTTACGGGATTTGCACTTTCTCGACTAAGGAGCTTTCATGTTAGTAATACAAAATCTGCAACTCAAAGACGCCGCCGTATTCATACGCTGCGATTTTAACGTACCGCTTGACGAATTCGGCAACATACGCGACGACAGACGCATCCGCGAAAGCCTGCCCACGATCCACTACGCGCTCGACCACAACTGTAAGATCATATTGGCAAGCCATCTGGGAAGACCCAAAGGCGTTGTCGACAAGAAACTCTCACTCGCCCCCGTTGCAAAACGACTCACCAGGCTACTCGATCATGAAGTGATCTTTTCTGAAGATGTAGCAGGCGAAGACACCAGACAGAAAGCGAAAACACTCCAAAACGGTGAAATCCTTTTGCTCGAAAACCTCCGTTTCGATCCGGGAGAAAAAGCCAACGATCCGGTATTTGCCCAAAAACTGGCGGAACTGGCAGACTTTTACGTCAACGACGCCTTTGGCGTATGTCACAGGGCGCACGCATCGGTAGAAGCAATTACCCGCTATTTTGACAACAAGCACAAAGGCGCGGGATTCTTACTCCAGAAAGAGATCAACTTTTTTCATGATGTCCTGCAAAAACCGCCCCACCCTTTCACTCTCATCGTCGGCGGCAGCAAAGTCTCCACCAAACTGGGCGCACTCAGACACCTCCTCCCCGAAATCGACAAAATGCTCATCGGCGGAGGTATGGCATTTACTTTTTTAAAGGCACTCGGTTATGAAACAGGCAAATCGATTATCGAAGAAGCGTTGCTGGAAGACGCCAAAGCGATACTTCATGAAGCAAAAAAACAGAACGTCAAACTTTTTCTGCCTGTCGATTTTATCGTCGCAAAAGAGATGAAGCAAGAGACCAAAAGCAAAGTCGTCACCTATCAGGACATCCCCCCGGAATATATGGGTCTGGATATCGGTCCTGCAACCCTGCAACTCTTTGAAGAAGCAACCCAAAAAGCCAAAATCATCCTCTGGAACGGACCGATGGGTGTCTTTGAAATCGAAAAATTCTCCTACGGCAGCATCAACCTCGCCCGATACATCGCCACACTCCACGCCACCAAAATCATAGGCGGCGGCGATACAGGAGAGATGATCCACAAAGCCGGAGTCCTCGAAAAAATGACCTTCGTCAGCACCGGAGGCGGCGCTTCACTGGAACTGTTGGAGGGAAAAGAGTTACCGGGGATTAAGGCGTTGAGTTAAAACAAACCCGACAGCAACACACAACCTGTCACCCAACTAACACTTTTCACCCCTCAAAAAGAGTATAATTAGTGTAACGAAACCTATGAGGAGGAAAGTATGGGACGTTACACGGACAAACTCAATGACATCAAAAAACTCATCGGCAGATTACAACAGCAGGTACCCGAACAGATCGGGGCTTTTGATAACTTCATGAAAGCGGTCGAAGCTCCCAGTGCGCTCGACCAGAAGCAAAAGGAGCTGATCAATC